>DUGQ01000093.1 GCA_013331315.1 Thermoplasmata archaeon | reverse complement strand
CCCCAAGCTTGCCCGCGGCATCGTCGCCGCCATCGACGCCTACGGCCAGGTGGACGTCGACCGCTACCAGCGCGTGGTGGTGGACGCCCTCCGCACCGCCGTCTCCGGGGAGGGTGCGCTCCCCGAGGTGGCCTATCAGGCCCCGGTGCCCTCCGAACCCGCAGTCGCGCCCGAGCCGGCGACGTCGACCCCCGCTACCGACGAGACGCCTGCCCCCCCCGCGGCGGCACCGGAGGGTGCGACCGACAGCCCCCCCTCCACGGAGGAGGAGATGGACGACGTGGTGCTCTCCCTCGTCCGCGTCCTCGACCAGGGGTCCAAGGGCGCCCCGTACGACGCCATCTTGGAGCAGGCCCGCGAGAAGGGGATGGACCGGGACGCCTTCGAGGAGACCATCAACCGNNGGGACGCCTTCGAGGAGACGATAAACAGGTTGCGGGACCAGGGACTGATCTACGAGCCCATCCTGGGCCAGATCAAGCTGATCTGACCTTCCCGAGGGCCCCTAGTGGTGACCGCCCTCAACCAGCTCCACGAGGACCCCGCTCAGCCCCTTGGGGTGGACGAAGGCCACCCGGGTGCCCCCCGCGCCCGGACGGGGCTGCTCGTCGATCAATCGCACGCCCGCCCTCTTGAGGGATCCGATGGATGCAGACACGTCCTCCACCGACAGGGCTATGTGATGGACGCCGGGGCCACGCTTGTCTATGAACTTGGCGATGGCGCTCTCAGGGTCCGTGGGCTGCAAGAGCTCTATGTTTGTCTCCCCGACCGGGAGCATGGCCACCCTGACCCTCTCGGTGGGGACCTCCTCCGTGTGCTCCACCCTCAGCCCCAGCCCCTCCACGTAGGGCTTCAGAGCGGCCTCCAGGTCCTCCACGGCGATGCCTATGTGGTCGATGCGCCTCATGACCTCGCCATCGCCCTTTTCGCTATTTAGGCTTTCGAGGCCGTTTTTTCGATGAACAGCCACGAAAAGGATATATCACCGACCCCCGTACCGTTGGGCATGACGCGTTGGGCCGGTCATCATTTGCTGGTGCTGCTGCTGGTGCAGGTGCTCGCGATCGCCCTCTTCGTTCCCACCGACCCCGTCCGGGCACAGGTCGTGGAGATCATCGTGCCTGCGGACGAGCACTGGACATGGGAGGACGGGAGCAGGAACATCTCCGAGAAGGTGACGGTGCAGGGCACCCTCACCGTCCGGAACTACGAGTTGCGTTTCAACCTCACGAACGACGGCGAGGCCAGCTTCTGGGTGGACCCGGGAGGCGTCCTGGAGTTCGACAACGTCACGATGGCCCCCGACAACGGGTCCGCCCTGTTCTACTTCAAGGTGTCCGGCAGGTTCGACTGCCGGGACTCTCACATCGCGCACCTGACGGGACAGTTCGCCACGGGTGGCGGGATCAAGTGCGTCGACGGCGAGGTCGAGATGAACAACACCCGCATCACCGACTGCAAGGTGCAGGGCGTCTACGTCGACGGCCCCCAGGCCAAGGTGGTGCTCGACAACTGCATCATCGACGACGTGGAGTACGGAGTGCACGTCCTGAGGGGGGGCACGGCGACCCTCCGCAACGGCAGCACGATAGATGGTTTCAGCCGGGCGGGCGTGCTGATCAACACGGGCGAGGCTCACCTGAGCAACAGCACCCTCGTGGCGTCATCCGACAAGAGGAATCACACCCTGAGCCAGGGAGTGGCCGCCAGGAACGCCCAGATCACGGTGTTCGACAGCGTCATCCGTGACTGTGCCGAGGACGGCATCGAGCTCACCGACGAGTCCAGCGCGCACATGATCAACACCGAGGTCGGGGAGTGCAAGGTGGGCGTCCGTATGACGTCGAGCAGCGCCGAGATCGTAGAGGGCCGCATCCACGACTGCGTCGACGGGATGAACATCCTGCTGTCCGACCCCAAGGTGCGAAGGAGTCACCTCGTGGACAACACGAACGGTGTGGCCTCCAAGGATTGCGCGCCCGGATACCTCCTCGAGGACTGCACCATCGGTGGCAACGCCCAGTACGGTATCTACGCCGTGGGCGAGGGCCTGCGCGAGACCGGTACCAAGTGGACCTCGGACGGGGGCGCGCCCAACACCTTGGGCCGGTTGCTCCAGATGTGGAAGCTGGACGTGAACGTCACCGACCGGGCTGCCATCCCCGTCTCCGGGGCCGTCGTGGAGGTGAAGACCGGGGATGGCGACCTTGTCTTCAACAGCACCACCGACGCCCTTGGCCAGGTCAGGGACATCGAGCTCGAGGGCTGGCTGGTGGCAAGTGACGGCACTAACGTCACCCAGAAGCCCTACCAGGTGCGAATCGAGAAGGGGGACCGATGGGCTGAGAAGTCCGTGACGATGGACACCAATAAGGCGCTCATCGTTGGTCTCGGGGAGGCACCGTCCATCACCGACTCGCCCTTCTTCTGGGCAGTTCCGGTGATCATCGTGATCCTGGTTGTCGTGGCGATCGCCTACTGGTGGTTCTACGTCCGCTGACGTTGGCGTCAGGGGGAGACCAGGCGCCTGCCAAGGTCCCGGGCCGCCTCCAAAAGGTCCGACCGGCCAGCAGCGTCGTCCTGGCCCTCCATACCGCCTGCCAGCACCTCGCCCTCGAGGGTGAACCCCAGTGTGTTGAAGGCGGCCATCGCGACCCGATGGGAGGGTGCGAACACCATGTCCTCGCCCGCTGCCGTGAGCACAAGGCCCGCCCTTCTGAAGGGGCCCTCGTTAGTGGCCACGTCGCCCCCGCGCTCCCTCAACCACCACAGGGCCTGAAGCCTGTCGACGATCGTCTTCACCGGGGCCGGGAGGCCCAAGAAGTAGACCGGACTCGCCAGGACGAGCACGTCCGCACTCCTCAGGGCGGTCTCTAGGTCAGCCCAGCCGTCGCCCTTCCGGGAACAGCCCACCGCGTCCTCCTCGCAGTCCCCGCAGGCTATGCATGGGTCCACCCGCGCCTCGTAGGCGCGGACCAGCTGGACCTCCGCGTCACGCAGCCCCTCGACCAGGGAGGAGAGGGCCTCGTCGAGCAATCTTCGGGAGTTGCCGTGGGGACGGGCGGAGCCGTGGATGGCCAGGACGCGAAGGGTCATCGCCACCGGCCATGGACTAGGACCTACAAGTGCTTATTGGGCCGGCAGAACGGGCGAGGGATGGGCCGGCCCGGATTCGAACCGGGGACCTACGCCTTGTAAGGGCGTCGTCATAACCACTAGACCATGGGCCCTTGTAGGGGCCGACATAAGTCAAGGCCGTCTATAACCTTTTCTGTCACCGACGCGGCGAGCCAGATGGTCGTGCATTGGTTTAAGGCCGGCCATCGACATGCCTCGTGCGACATGGCAGGCAGGACACTCGTGTACGCCGGCGCAGGCAGCTCCCACTCTTGGACCTGGGCCGCGGACCTGCTCGAGAAGGAGGCTCAGTGGCATACCCGTTTCGCCGACGAGGACGAATTCGTCCGCTCTCTGAGCAGGGGTTGCACGACCGCAATCGTCTCCGGCGGCGACGCCTACTCCATCGCGTCAGCGCTGTCAGGCAAGGGGTTCTCCAGGCTCAGGGAGTTCATAGGCTCCGGAGGAAGATACATCGGAATCTGCGCAGGTGCCTATCTGCCTCTTCCGACTTCCGTGCCTCCGCTCAACGAGTTCAACATGTGCTCCACCAAGATCGAGAACTTGGCGTCCGCGCAAGGACTATCGGAGCCAGAATCACCTAGATTCGGCGTGCCATACTGCGACCGACTGATAATCCACCCGGTACGAGGCGAAGTCGTGGTTACCTTGACCGATGTGGGCGCTAGAGCCCCCTTGTACGGAGGCCCGATCTTCAGCGAGCCTTCGGAGGGTCGCGTGATAGGTCGATTCTCGGGATTCACCGAATCCACCGAGTTCCAGCTCGCCCCTGGGAATGCAGGCGAGATGATGCTCGGCAAACCAGCCGTTGTCGAGGCTAGCCACGGAGATGGCAGGATGCTCCTTCTCTCCCCGCACCTTGAACACCCGGGCTACCCTGAGGCGAACCGCCTCTTCATGGAGCTAACTAGCCTGAGGCAGACAGAACACCGAGGAGGCCTGACGACGCACTCTGTTCACACTTCCCCGAAGGAAATGCTCCGGAGAGCTGTCGTGGACCTCTCGATCGCGATCCGCGGCCTGGAGGGGCGGTCGTTTCTTGTCGGCAACAAAGTGTGGGATTCCGATAGGTTCCTCGTGCTCGCGGACGCTGTCCGCAGAAGATCGTCAGGACTCCCGGAGGATGAGGAACGGGAGCTTGCCGACAGAGTCCTCGCGGTGAGGGAGGATATGTTGGGCATGGACGACGCTTCCTCTGGAGGGATGCAGCGAGTTCTAGGTTCAATGATGGCCGTCGCGAGGGACTGCGTGAACGCGCGGTTCGAGGAACTGTCTAGCGGTAGATGACTATATACGAACCCAGCCTGATTCCAAAATGGGATGTCGACAACCGGAGGATCCACCGGACGGATATCGCTGTACATTCTGCTGGTCGCGGTTCTTGCGGCCTTCACATCGGTGATACTCCTCCTGCCTTACGACACCGTATACGTGCGGGAACGCGCATACCTCCAGTGGTTCCTGATGGTCATCATCGTCTGCGTAGTCATCTTCATGCTTGGCATCGTGTCCAACGCCCTCCTGTGGATGCGCGGCAAGGGCCTGGTCGGAACCCCCGAAGCTCGTCTGATGCGCGCCTTGTCGAAGGCGGCGTCGCTCCTGCTCAGCAGGCGCGTGGGCAGGCTCGTGCGCGTGTTCCTGAAGGAGGCAATCTACATGTCGAGGCTGCACGGCCTGAGTCGAGTCAGATGGTTCGCTCATCTGATGATTCTCGGAGGCTTCGCTCTCATGCTCCTCCTGGACGTCGTCGTGACGGTCTCGATGGACATCTTCGGCTGGGAGGCGATGATCTCGAGCGACGGATGGGCGAAGCTGCTCATCAGGGACCTCGCCTTCGAGGTAGTCGGCCTGATGATGCTGGTCGGCTTGCTGATGGCGATGACCAGAAGGTTCCTCACTCGCCCTAAGCAGCTCAGGACGGAGGGAGCGGATGTCGCGACGCTCTCGTTCCTGTTCCTAGTGGTCGCCGGGGGTTTCGTGCTCGAGGGAATGGGCATCGCGGGCGGCATATCCGGCCACGAGACCAACGAACTGTACTCCTTCGTGGGTTACGCGCTCAGCCTCTTGATGCCCGAGTCCGCGGGGGATTACTATGACCAGGCATGGCTCGTCCATGGCGTCATGAGCGCGCTGCTGATAGCGTACATTCCGTTCAGCAAGCTGTTCCACATGGTGACCGCNNCCGTCGCGATCGAGTTCGAGGGCATGGTCGGGGAGGGTGGTCAGCCGTGAGAAGGCTGGACATCTCGATGCTCGATGTACGGTCGCTTCTCCGCTACGACGCGTGCGTGCGTTGCGGGGAGTGCACTCTCACGTGTCCGACGGGCGGAGAGGCTCAGGAGGTGGAGCTCGTCACCCCCAGAGGCAAGATCCTGCGCCTCAGGGAGTTCATCAGGCGGCAGTACGGCATACGCGCTAGATTGCTCGGCCCGAAGGATATCTTCGACTCGGAGCTGAAGGAATTGGCGACCCGCGCGTACGAGTGCACCATCTGTGGTCAGTGCAGGTCCATCTGCCCCGCTCGGCTCGACACGATTGAGATGTGGGAGAACATGAGGGAGTTCCTCGTGGCGAACGGGCTCGGCCCGATGGAGGCGCATCAGCCCCTGGTCAAGAGCATCGAGAACTATGACAACCCGTGGATGCAGCCACGCTCACAGCGCTCCAGATGGTCTAAGCGCCTTGGTGAAGGCGTCGTCATAGGTGACTCGTCGAAGGAACCGCACGAGGTACTCTACTTCGTGGGTTGTACGGCCGCGTACGACCCGAACATACGCGCGATGGCGGAGAACACCGCGCGCGTGCTATCCCGCGCGGGCGTCGATTTCGGCACACTCGGGAACGACGAAGGATGCTGCGGGTCGACCATGATGAGGACGGGCCTCGCGGAATCGACCAAGGGAATGGTGTTGAGGAACATCGAGAGGTTCGAGAAGGCGTCCCCCTCGCTCATCGTCACGAGCTGCGCAGGCTGCTACAAGACGATCAGTCAGGACTACCCGAAGCACGGCAAGCTCCCGGCGAAGATCGTGCATATCACCGAGCTCGTGGCCGAGCTCTTGGCCTCAGGGGAGTTGTCACCCACGGGCAGGGTGGGGAAGAAGGTCTCGTTCCACGACCCCTGTCACCTTGGAAGGCACATAGGGCTCTACGATCAGCCGAGACGGATACTCGAGTCGATACCTGGCCTGGAACTCGTCGAGATGGAGCGGAACCGCGAGAACGCCCGTTGCTGCGGCGCCGGTGGAGGCGTCAAGACGGCGTTCCCGGAACTCGCCTCGGACATATCGGGGCTGAGGGTCGACGACGCCGAGTCGGTCGGTTGCGAGATACTCTCCACGTCGTGCCCGTTCTGCTACCAGAGCTTGAAGTCCGCGATCGGCTCGAAGAATTCGGGGATCGAGATGGTGGACCTGATGGAGCTGCTGTGGAGGTCCCTTCAGGCCCCGCGATGATGCTCCGTCACAGGCACCACCTCCGCTCCAGCAGCCACCTTGCGCTCCTCGAACGCGACGAGGCTGAGCAGCAGGAAGGGTATGCACAGCAGGAAACACTGCTGTGGGGTGAAGTCGAAGAACAGGAGCGTCATGAGTATGGAGATCGTGACGACCCTTCCGATGTCGAGGAAGAACTCCCTCCCGACGACGGAATCGTTCTTCGCTTCCTCGAGCTTGTCCGTCAGGATTGCGAACAGAAACNNGCACGCGACCTCCAACAGCCCGTTCGTCAACGCGAACTGGTTGATCGAGGTGGCGTAGGACACCGCGAGCACGCAGGGTATCGAGGTGATGGCGCTCACCCTAAGGAAGAACACCCTGTTCTGTATCCTGTCCGAGACCTTCCCGAGTATGATGCCCATGATGCCCGCGCAGAGCCCGAAGAGAGAGAACAGCGCCCCGATGGAAGCCTCGTCCTGCGTGAAGACGTAGGTGACGAGCGTCAGGTCTATCCAGAAGACCCCCTCGAAACCTCCTTCTCCCAACAGGGCCAGCACGTTCCTCTTCCCGAGCGAGTTTATCTTGATTCTCATGACCTGGTCCTTGGGGATGTGCTCCCTGTACGCGAAGACGACGCCTATCGTGGACGCGATTATCCCGATGCCCACTACGAACAGCACCGAGTAGCCGGCGAAGCCTATCACGAGCCCTCCCAGGAACGGCGCCACGAACGCCGCGAGGGGCCACACGAAGAAGAACGCCCCGTAGGTGACGCCCCTGTCGTCCTTGTCGGTCATCCTCGCCATGAGGACGTTCACCGGCGTCCAGAAGAACGGGTAGTAGAGCCCGAACGCCACGCCGACGATGATTCCCAGGAGCCAGCCGTCGTGGACGACGAGGAACAGGGAGTACTCGATGCATAGCCAGAACAGGCCGAACATTATCGCGTTCCTGGGGTCCAGGTGCGGCCTCCAGGACATCCAGAGGCTCGCCAGGGCAGATATGCCGAAGCCTATCAGGAGGTACATGGGGCCGTACCAGAGGTCGACCTCCAGCTCGTTGAACATGTAGATGATGNNATCTGTCACGGGGAATGGGATTCGAGTCTTAAACGTTGCTGGAGCAGCTGGCGCGTCAATAATCCTTCAGGATCTCGGTGACGTCCTTCTTCTTGTGTCCGCCCGGACCGCCCCTCTCGATACGGGCCTTCTCGATGCACGCCTCGTCGTCGCACACGAACGCGGCGAAGAGGAACCTCGTGGCGGGCTTGCCGCAGACCTGACACTTCTCGTCCTTCCTCATCAGGGACAAGAATGCGAGAGGCAGTATCTAAGTCTCCCGTAGGCGCCTTACGGCCCTCTGCGCGACGATCCTCCTGCCCACCTTGGACTCCGAGAGCACCTGGTAGAACTCGAGGTCGGCGCCGCACTCCTCGCAGACCGCGCCACCCCCCTCGACCTCCGCCTCGCATATCGGGCATTCCTCGATCGAGCTGAGCCTGGACCGCGAACGCTTCACCCCCCACAGGAGCGGTCTTGGAGTCCAGTCCGCCTCGGGCTTGTCGGAGACCATCCTCATGACGAAGTCGTGGAGCCTGTCCGGTATCTCCTCTTCCTCCTCCTTCTCGGTGGCGACCTCGAACCCCGAGGCTAGCTTCTTCAGGGCCTTCGGCGCGACCCAAACGAAATTGTTATCGGAGTTGTCCTTCGCGAACCTCACGAGACGGTGTCTCAGCCAGTTCGGGTTTCCCGTCCTGGGAAGGCCGTAGATGGCGCACAGGACCCTGAGGTCCTCGGGGTCGTCGAAGAGTCTGACATCTCCCTCTGTCACGAGCTCCACCCTGTACCGTTTGTAGAGGACGTACAGGTAGATCGCGACCGCGACCACGCCGAAAGGGAGCACGAAGTACAGCTCTTCCCCCTCGGCGATCAGGAACGCGGAGACGAGGGCGACGCCTGACATGAACAGGATGGTGATCGCCCCCCATGCCTCCCCCGCGCGCATAGTGACCGATGCTGGAGGAACGACACGATAGAAAAACCTGCGGACGTACGGGCTCATTCCCCGGAGACGCTCATCGAGAAGTCGACGGAGCGTACCGAGTGCGTGAGCCAGCCGAGCGAGATGATGTCGGCGTAGGAGGCGAACTGCTCGATGTTGTCGGGCCTTATGCCTCCCGAGACCTCGATGACGACCCCTGGGCGGCGCCTCCTCACGAGCCCGGCGACCCTGGCCCCCTCCTCGGGCTCGAAGTTGTCCAACATGACGATGTCCGCGCCCTCCTCGGCCGCCACGAACGCATCCTTCTCGTTCTCCACCTCCACCTCTACCTTCTTGGTGAAGCTCGCGACCTTGGCCTTCCGGAGCGCCTCGCGCACGCCACCCGCGAGCGCTATGTGATTGTCCTTGATGAGTATCGCGTCGTCCAGGCCGAACCGGTGTGGGTCGCCTCCTCCGAGGGAGACAGCGCGCTTCTCGAACTCCCTGAAGCCGGGGGTGGTCTTCCTTGTCGCGGCGACCTTCACGTTCGGGTTGACCTTCCGGCACCTCTCAAGCAGCTCGTTGGTCAGGGTGGCGATGCCGCTCATCCTCATGAGGAAGTTCAGCGCGAGCCTCTCACCCGTGAGGACCGCCCTCGCGGGGCCCTTGACGACCAAGACCGCATATCCCTTCTCGACCACGGTCCCCTCGGGCACCGACAACGACGCCTCCGCCCCGAGCTCGGTGAAGACCTCCGCCGCCTCTGTTGCGCCGGCGAGGACGCATCTCTCCTTCGCGAATATCGTGCCGACCGCTCTCACGTCCGGGGAGAGCAACAGCTCGGATGTGATGTCTCCGGAGCCGATGTCCTCCCTTAGGAACTCAGAGTACTTCGTCCTCATGATCAGCATAGACTGGAGGAGCGCTCAACCTTTACTAGGTTTTCCCTCCTTCCATGGCTAGAGCTTGAACTTCTCGCCGTTCCTCGGGAGCAGCACCTCGAACCCTTCCTTCCTCAGGTCTTCGGCCAGCGCCTCCCGTTGGTCCCCGTGGCACAGGACGATCCTCTCGGGGGAGCACCCCTTGGCGAACCCCAGCAGCTGGTCGTGTCCCGCATGCGCGGAGAAGTCGAACTTCTGGACCTCGCAGTTGACCTTGACCGTGGCTCCCTTGACGTCCACTATGCCCTCGTTCAGAAGGCGTCTGCCGTTGCTGCCCTCGACCTGGTAGCCGGTTAGAAGCACGGCGCTCTTCGGGTCGTCCTTGACCTGTTCCAGGTAATCCAGGACGGGCCCGCCGTCGAGCATCCCGCTCGTCGTCACGATGATGTCCGATTTGGCTGCGCGTACGCGTCCGTGAGCGCTCTTGACGAGCTTGGTCCTGTTCACCGCCTGCCTGAGCCTCTTGCCCGAGCGGACGTACTCGGTCATCGACAGGTAGATCTTGCTGACCTTCCTGCCCATGCCGTCTAGCCAGAACTCCCGCTTCGAGTCCTTGAGCAGGAGCAGTATCTCCTGCGTCCGGCCCACGGCGAAGGCCGGGATGATGACCTTCCCGCCCCTATCGAGGACCTCCTCGACCTTCTTGAGCAGGGCGTACTCGGTCTTGGCGCGGTCGGTGTGGTTGCGTCCGGAGTACGTCGACTCCATGATCAGATTGTCGCACTTGACGGGCTTCGCGCCTGCCACGAGGCGTGTGTCGACCGTGTGAAGGTCTCCCGTCACGAGCGTGGTCGACTTGTCCCGTATCTCGTACATCGTCGCGCCGGGGATGTGCCCGGCGGAGTGGGCGACCAGCTGCACGTTGCCCATGTTGACCGTGTCGCCGAAGTCGATGTCCCTGAACCTGCGCTTGGCGATCTTGACATCGTCTATGTTGTAATGCTCCGGATATCCCTCGGACTGCCCGACCTTGATGCTGTCCTCCATGAGCAGAAGCGCGACCTCCCTCGAGACGGGCGTCGCGACGACGTCTATGTCGTACCTCGCGGTCAGCCAAGGTATCATGCCGCAGTGGTCCAAGTGGGAGTGCGTGAGGAACATCCTGTTTACCGGGGGACAGTCCTTCGGGTACTGGGGCGGCGACGTGGCCGTCATGCCGTAGTCGAAAAGCATTCTCGTGCGGTCGTACTTCAGTAGTATGCCGAGCCGTCCTACCTCGTGCCCGCCGCCGAGGAACTCGCCTTCGATTTCCATTGGAGGGCCAACCGATTGACGTATAATATGTTTGCCCCCGCTATCGCCAGTCTGGTCGACCGCGTCTAGCCGTCACCAACCACCTGGACATGCACTTCCCTCGTCCTCGGCTTGTTGTCGAGCTCCATGAACACTATCTGCTGCCACGTGCCCAGCAGCAGCCGCCCGTCGACGACGGGCACCGTGACGGACGGGCCTATCATGGAAGCCCTCACGTGGGAGTGGCCGTTCCCGTCCCCCCAGCGCCTGTGATGCTCATAGTCCACGTCCTTGGGGTAGAGGCGGTCCATCGCACTCCTGAGGTCGGCCACCAGGCCTGGCTCGTGCTCAACGGTCGTAATCGCGGCTGTGGAGCCCGCGACGAACACGCAGGCTATGCCGCTCCGTACGCCCGAGGCCGCGACCGCCTTCTGCGCACTGTCCGTGATGTCGACGATCTCGTCCCTCGCCTGCGTCTTCACGCGTATGCTCTCAAGAGCCGTTGTCATAGTCGGCACTTCCTCATCCGATGCACACAATCGCGGACATGACGCATAAACAATGGCATCGTTCGATTCTTGTACTAGCCCAGGTAGCAAAAAAGAATGGTAAATACCATTCTCGGCGCACATTTGCTGGGAAACCCTATATATTATTTGTCGCTAATTATGCCCCGCTATGGACACGGACAACGCCTATGTCCCGAAGAGCCTCCGAGGCAACAACGACAGGAGGGTATGGCTGAACTCCTCGTTCCGCGTCGAGTTCATCAAGCTGGGGATAGAGAAGGCTGGGAGCATAAACAGGCTCGCCAGAGAGCTCGGCTACAGATCGAGGATCCATCCTGGTTGGAGCATAAGGCAGATACTGGTGGGGGAGCAACCGTTTCCGTACGAGCGCCTGCTTAAGCTGTCGGATTTCGTGGGGTATCCGATCGACGAGGTGCTGAAGTACAGGACCGAGCCCGCCAGGATCACCGTGGCGAACACGAACGAGGCTCTGAGGAAGAACGGGCTCTGGTGCTATCACGTCGCTAGGCTGAGACTGCGCTGACCACGAACGACCCTGGCCACCGTCCGCCCGCGCGGGGTTTCGTCACAGGAGGCCTCCACGATGCTTTTCGGCAATCCGACGTAAACAATAAATAGACTCTATCCGCTACTCTCAAACATGGCTCTGGGTACGGAACTGGCGCTGGCGTTTGTCATAATCGGGGTGTTGATGCTCTTGGCGGAGCTGGCATCTCCGGGAGCGTTCATAATAGTGCCAGCCAGCGTGCTCATCGTGCTGGGGGGAGTGGGCCTGGTCTATCCGGACTGGTTGCTCACCTGGTGGGCGCCGCTCGCGGCGGTCATCATTCTCGTCCCGATGACGATAGTCACGATGAAGCTCTACCAGAACCTCGCCCCGCCCGCGCCGCCGGAGACGGTGGTGGCGACCACCCTCATAGGGCAGAGAGGGATCGTCGTGTCCGAAGTATACCCGGGCAACCTGAAGGGCAAGGTGAGGATAGATCACGACACCTGGAGCGCGACGTCCGAGTCCGCCGTCATCCCGGCCGGGAGGAAGGTCTTGGTGCGAGCGAGCGAGGGCGTGCACGTGACCGTCGAGGAGATACCCGAGGGCGCGCCGAAGGCGTGAACCGAACGGCCCCGCGGTCCAGTTCAAGGAGGAGGGAATCAGAATGGAGACAGGAGCTATACTCGCGCTGCTGATGCTCGCGATCATCGTGGTCTTCGCGATCCTGATGAACGCGATCAAGATCGTGAGGCCCTACGAGCAGGCCATATACATGAGCCTGGGACGGTTCATGAAGGTCCTAGATTCTGGTCTGAGCATAGTGCGGCCTCTCATAAACGAGGTCGTGAAGCTGGACCTCAGGACCCAGGTGCTGGACGTGCCTCGTCAGGAGGTCATCACCAAGGACAACTCGCCGACGAACGTCGACGCGATCATCTACATCAAGGTGATCGACCCCAAGAAGGCGTTCTTCCAGGTGACGAACTACAGAACGGCGACGATATACCTCGCGCAGACCACCCTGAGGTCCATAATCGGAGACATGGAACTCGACGAGATACTGTCCAACAGGGACAAGATCAACGTGCACCTGCGGGACGTCCTCGACGAGGCGACCGACAAGTGGGGCGTCAAGGTCGAGGCGGTCGAGATAAGGGAGGTCGACCCGGCCAACAAGGTCAAGGACGCCATGGAGGAGCAGACTTCCGCCGAGAGGCTGCGGAGGGCCGCGATCCTCCGCGCCGACGGGCAGAAGCGCGCGGCGATCCTGAACGCCGAGGGCGACAAGCAGTCCCGCATCCTCCAGGCCGAGGGCCTGAGGCAGGCGAAGATCCTCGAGGCCGAGGGACAGAGGCTCGCGACCATACTCGAGGCCCAGGGAGAGGCCCAGAAG
>DUGQ01000078.1:1100-3317 GCA_013331315.1 Thermoplasmata archaeon | reverse complement strand
AGCACCTGCCCAGGCTCTCGAGGGAGTACAAGCTCGTCACCGTGAAGGACAGCGCCAACCTGGACGCGAAGATGAAGACCCAGGAGGGGACGCTCGACGAGCTGGACCACTGGATGGGTGCTTCCCAAGAGCGGGTCGACGCGATCAAGAAGAGGGTCAACAGGCTTGAGGCCAAGTGAGAGGATGGAGAAGGAGGAATAGCAGCATGTCAACTTGGGAACTACTGGGCTATGCCATCGTAGTTACGTTGTTCATACTCTTCTGGATACTGCTCGCGCTGTTCATCATCAGGAACCACCGCAGGAAGAAGGCGGCAGCCGCCATGGGCGGCATCCCCATGGACCACACGTCCCTTTACTTCGAGGAGTACTTCCCCACGATGATGAAGAACTTCGACCTGGTCACGAAGACCCGGTTCGACGAGTGGTCGGGCTCGATAGAGGCGCGCCTCTCGAAGGTGGACGACAACATCAACGTGGTGCAGGGCCAGCGGAAGAAGGTGGACCAGAGGATAGGCAAGCTCGAGGGCCGTCTCGACAAGCTCGAGCAGGCCTGATCTCACGGCCAAGGTGGTAGGTCATCGTGATAGAGGATTTGGTCCAGGCTGTAGCGGACAACTTCCTCGCCCTCGCTTACCTTGTCGCCCTACTGATCATCGTCTGCGTCATCGCTTGGACCATCGCAAGGTGGACCGACGCGAGGAACAGGATAAGGATGGCCGAGCTGTCCATACAGAACGAGAAGATGGGGATGATAAAGCGTCAGGCGATGCTAAAAGAGCTCGCGGAGGCGTCGTCCGTGCTCACAAGCCAGGAGCGCGACCGACTGGACGCCATCCGCGAGGACATCGGTGTGCTGTCGAGGAAGAACATTGCCCTCATGAACGAGATCGAGGCGAAGACCACGAGGCTCGAGAGGGGGACCGACCTGGCCAAGATGCAAGAGCAGATACAGAGGATATACAAGCAGGAGAAGAAACTATTCGGATTGAAGGAGGAAAGGTGAAATGACCGCTGAGATTACCATAACCGAAGCTGAAGAGGGCCCCAGCATCTGGGACACCCTGAGAGCGATGTTCGCAACGGGGAGCGAGTACGCCGACTTCTCCGAGGAGAAGGTGGAGTACCAGCGCAAGATGCTCGATTACAGGATCGAGGCATACCTCGATGCCCACTTCAACGAGTACATCCTTGACTTCGGCCTCCTCGACGAGGCGGCGCTGGAAGTAAGGAACGAGCACCTGGTGACCCTCGAGGGAAGGAGCGATGGGCTCATCCACTTCATCAGGGACATGGACACGGATCTTTCCGACCTGGAGGGCCGCGTCGACACCCTTGAGAAGGCGCCTAAGAAGAAGTGAAGGACATGCCGGGACAAAAGGAGGCTGGCGTCCCCACCCTGAAGAGCGCGTTGATTTCCTACATCATCGCACAGGGCGACAAGGAGACGGCCAAGGCCAACCTGCCACAGCTCCAGAAGTTCCTCAAGAGGCAGGGGATCGCGAACGAGTCCCTCGAGAGCCTCCATCGCCTGATGGAACGGGAGAGGAGAGAGCTGGATTCGGTAGAGAGCAGTGAGAAGGTCCTTGCCAAGCTGTTCAGGAAGGATGGGGTCCCGATACCCCCGAAGCACAGGAGGGGATCCCCGTTCTGCAGCGGCTGCGGGATGTACAAGGACCACTCGAAGGAATGTCCCATATGTGGAAAACTGGAGATAACGCTATGAAGGAGGACGAGATAACATGATACTGAGGTCCGAGATGGATGGCTTCACCGTGGAGTACCGCACGGGTGACAAGATAGGCAAGCTCAAGGACATAATCGTCGATTCGACCCAGGAGAGGTGGCCGGTGGTCGGCCTGTACGTCTCACCGGGCATCGGCAAGGGCGAGATCGTGCTCGTGCCCACCAAGATGGTGGACATCGACGCGGACGAGGAGACGGTCGTGGTCACCGGGGACGCCAAGATAGAAAAGCCAATGATCGACGCGTCCAACTGGCAACATCTGCTGCTGGAGTTCGTGGAGGGCCGTGCTGTCCTGACCAAGGACGGCGAGAAGATCGGGAAGGTGTACGACGCCGTGGTGATGGAGGGCGTCAAGCCCTGGAAGGTCTGGAAGATCCTCGTCAAGACCCACGGCCTGAAATCGCGACGCCTCCGGATGGACGTCCGCGACATCGCCAAGATCACCGACGAGGCCGTGGAGCTGAAGCTGCT
>DUGQ01000078.1:0-1053 GCA_013331315.1 Thermoplasmata archaeon | reverse complement strand
GGCCGGAGTCCTCCTCCTCCTGCGCGAGGTGAGGCGCTTGAGGAAGGTCTTGGCGTCCGGAGGACGGGAGGACCCCTGCCGCAGCGGTTTCGAGATGAGGATGCGCTGCGTCGAAAGGAGGCTCCAGGACCTGGACAGGCGGCTCTGAGCGCCCTTTCTTCAACCTCATCTCTTGAGCTTGCCGACAGCTCCCTTGAGCTTGCCCCCGACCCCCTTCTTGTCGGATCCCTCTTCACCCTTGTCCGCATCCCCCTGGGGGGCCGCCTTCCCAGCGGTCTCCCTTCCGAGGCGTATGACGGAGGCGCAGGACATGCACGCCATCTCGTCCTTCTCCCAGCAGTCCTGCCTGCATACCCACCTGCCGCAGTAGGGGCATTGGATGAGCTCCTTCCTGCCCACGTACCCCTTGCACAGGTCGCACTCGAAGACGTCGAAGGAGCTCAGGCTCTCCTGGGGTTGCTCCCCAGCCTTGCGGACCCGCGGGATCGATGAGATGACGCTATCGAACACAGATCTACCCTTGGCCACGGAAAAGGGATGGACGGATGCGCTAAAATTAGTTTTCGCACGATGAAGGTCCAGCCTCGCACCCGCCACCGAAACCTTTTATTAGGTTCATCAGGTTTCCCCGCTCGCAAGAGGTATTCTCATGGCCATCATCGCGTGGTTCAACGAAGTCAGCAAGTCCGACATCCCCCTGGTGGGAGGTAAGGGAGCCAACCTCGGTGAGATGACGCAGGCGGGCATCCGCGTGCCCGGCGGCTACAACATCACCATCGAGGGCTACGACGCCTTCGTGGAGGCCAATCAGCTCCACGACAAGGTAATGGACGTCATCAAGGACCTCAACGTGGACGACACCGCAGCGCTCCAGAAGGCCTCCCGCGAGATACGGGACCTCATGGAGATCCAGCCCATCCCCAAGGACCTGGAGAAGCTCATCACCGAGGCCTACGACAAGGCCATCGGGGACTTCCCCGACGCCTTCGTGGCCGTACGCAGCTCGGCCACCGCCGAGGACCTACCGGACGCGTCCTTCGCCGGCCAGCAGGA
>DUGQ01000205.1:490-3132 GCA_013331315.1 Thermoplasmata archaeon | reverse complement strand
TTCAGCTCCTCCGCGCTGCCGATGCAGAGTTCGTGCCCCGACTCGCATCTCCAGACGGGCAGAGGCGTGCCCCAGTACCTCGTCCTGCTTACCGCCCAGTCCCGGGCCTCAGTCAAGAAGTTGCCGAAACGCCCGTCCTTGAAAGTGTCAGGGACCCAGCGGATCTCGTCATTCAGCTCCTGCATGCGCGCGCACGCGCCCGACGCGTGGACCGACCATGCGTCCGCCGGCTTGTAGATCAGCGGGGTCTCGCAACGCCAGCACGAAGGGTAGGAGTGTTTCATCATGCCCCATCTGAATAGCCGGCCGGACTCCTCCAGCATACGCACTATCTCAACGTCGGAATCCCTGGCCACCTTCCCCTTCAGCGTGGGCAAATCGTCCGTGAACCTCCCGAGGTCGTCCACCGGGTCGAATATCGATATGCCTTCCTCCACGGCGATTCCGTAGTCGTCCATCGCGTACGCCGGAGATATCTGGACGATTCCTGTGCCGTCGTCGGCAGGTACGGCGGCCGAGTGGACGATTCGGAACATGCCTTCTGACCTTGGTATGAAATCGAATATCGGGTCGTATTCGAGGTCGATTAGCGATTCGCCCCCGACCTTCTCGAGCACTTTGGCGCCCGGAGCCATCGCAGCGATGCAGGGCTCCGCGAGCAGGAGCCTCTCTCCGTTGTGCTCCACCACCGCGTAGTCCCAGTCCCTGCGTACTGCCAAGTACGAGTTTGCGACAAGCGTCCATGGGCTGGAGGTGCGCGATATTGCCGCCGCGTCCAAGGATGGCACCCTGAACCTCGCGATCACGAAGCGGTCCTCCCGCTCTCTGAATCCAAGTGCGACCTCGTGACTGCCGAGCGTCGTGCCACATCTGTAGCAGTAGGGCGCCACCCGCCTGTTCTTGGTGAGCAGCCCTCGAGAGTGTAGTTCTTTCACAGCCCACCAGACGCTCTCCATATAATCGTTGGACATGGTCAGGTAAGCGTTCTCGTAGTCCAGCCAGTATCCTATCCTTCTGCTCATGGACTCCCAGTCGGATCTGAAATTGAGGACCCGTTCCCTGCACAGCGCGTTGAACTTCTCGACCCCGTGCGCCTCGATGTCCCTCTTGGACTCCAGCCGAAGGGACCTCTCCACCTCTATCTCGACCGGTAGGCCGTGGCAGTCCCACCCCGCGAAGTACGGCACCACTCTGCGGTCGTTCATCGCATGGTATCTGAGGAAGGAGTCCTTCACCGACCTTGTGAGCGCGTTCTCCACGTTTGGGCGGTCGTTGGGGGTAGGAGGGCCTTCGCAGAACACGATCGGAGCGCCTTCGCTGACTCGCTCCCTCACCTTCGAGGGGATGCCCCGGTCCTGCCAGAAGTGGAGGATCTCCTCCTCTAGCTGTGGGAGGGTCTCCCCGGCAGGTTCTCGGTAGTACTTGGCCATCTCCATTTCTCCAAAACGGGTGTCCACAAACTCGGCAATGGGCAAGCTAGAATCAGCTAATGATGGCTATAATGAACGTCAATGCCGAGTTCATCGAAACGCTTGCAGTGCCTGGAGCGTATATAAAACTTGGCCGCCTGTCACTCTTTGACAGGGGACATTTGTGTCCGTCGGGTCGTCGATCGCGCGACGACGGGACCAGAGGCGTCAATGGCCTCAGATGGGGCTCCCTGAGCCTTCCTGGCACATCGTTGTCTTGATATGCGCGATAAGAAAGTTCTAAATAATAGCGGACATATAGCGCGGCACCGTGCATACCATGGCCAGGGCAGCCGCCCAGGGCCGATGGGGTGAACACGAATGGAAGAACCCTTGTGCAACGTGGAGTTTCTGAAGAGCAACGCCGCATATGTGGCCAGGGTCCAGAGCGACCTGGGCGGGATGCGTGAGTACCGTAGCACGAGCCTCGAGGAGATCCTGGAGCAGGTCATCATCGACCTCCAGGAGGAGTTCGAGGGAGCGCGGCTCTGAGACCGGCGCGACAAGAAGGGCCGCTGAGTGGCGCGCGGGGGTCTCACAGACATAATGGGCCACTCCTTGTTCATCCGTGGGTCGTGGGCGACCGCCGTAAGCCAAGCCACTGCTGGATCCGTAAGTAGACACGAGGAGGTATTCCCGTGGAGGACAAGGACAAGAAGGAGTATGAGGAGGTCATATCGTCGTACTACGGCGAGGACCAGGTCACGGCCCTTGTGACTTTCAAGATAGACACCAAGGGATCGGACGACGTCGCGGAGAAGATAGCCGGGTTTGACAATGTGGAAGACGTCTTCCTCGTCACGGGCGACACCGACATAATCGCAAAGGCCAGGTTCCCGAACTACGCCGCCCTGAAGAAATTCATCGTCGACGAAGTCGCTGAGATAATCGGTGTCAAGGAGACTCGGACCTTCATGGTCGTGACGACCTTCAAGGAGAGGGGCAAGCTCGTGCGCGAGGACGAGGAAGAGGGTTCGGAGTAGGAAAGACCGGACCGGTGTGACAATCGAGGTGTGTGATCAAGATGGATGCCGATACGAAGTTGAGACAGATCATGGAGGTGCTGGACCAGCTGGCCGAGGACACCTCCGTCCCGAGGAACATCAGACGTGGGGCGACGGAGGCCAAGGACCGGCTGCAGCAGAAGGAGGAGGCGCTCGACATCAGGAGCGC
>DUGQ01000205.1:0-461 GCA_013331315.1 Thermoplasmata archaeon | reverse complement strand
AAGGGGGGTTCCGTTGGGGCCGGATGTCGAGTGCTTCTGCTCATGGAGCGGCGGGAAGGACTCCTGTCTCGCACTGCACAGGTCCGTCGAGGCGGGTATGAGACCGACGACCTTGCTCACTATGTTGACCGAGGAGGGGCGACGGGCCAGGTCACACGGACTGTCAGTCGACGTTCTGGAGGCGCAGGCTGCGGCTCTCGGCATGAAGTTGGTGACCTGCGCGACCTCATGGGATGATTACGAGGAGAACTTCGTGCGCGAGGCAGAGAGGCTGAGGGGCGAGGGCGTATCAGCGGGCATATTCGGCGATATCGACCTCGCGGAACACAGGGAATGGGTCGAGGGCGTTTGCGCGCGCGTAGGCATAGAGGCGCGTCTCCCGTTGTGGAATACGGCCCGCGAAGTGTTGCTGGAAGAGCTGCTCTCCAAAGGATTCAAGGCCGTGGTTGTTTCAGTCAAGG
>DUGQ01000050.1 GCA_013331315.1 Thermoplasmata archaeon | reverse complement strand
CCCTCGGAGTTCTCGCGCACGATGACAAGGTCGACATCGTGGCGCGCGATCCCGGCGATGTCGCTTATCGGCCTTATGTTCGCGTGGAGGTCGAGCTCCTTCCTGAATCGGAGGACGGGGGAGTCGTAGTGTTCACCCCTTACCGAGGTGACTGCCCCGAAGAGGCAGCTGTCGCACTCGGTCATGAGCTCGAGGGTTTCCGGAGGCAGGAAAGACCCCGCCTTCTCAAAAGCCTCGCGTCCTATGTCCGCGTACTCGAACTCGATCCGGTCCGTGACAGTCTCAAGAACCCTGGTGGCGCACGCGACCACCTCCGGCCCGATACCGTCCCCAGGCAGCACGCATATCGTCGTCATGTGAACGCTACTCTTGCACCATCTTGGCGAAGTCGACGAAGTGCTTCTCGAGACGGGCGATGCGCTTCCTCCCCTCGTGCACATCCTTCTCTACCTTCGCGGTCATCGCCCTTATCTCCTCGAGCAGTCCCTCAGCCTCCTTCTCGAGGGCGACTATCTTCGACTCGGTGAGAAGGACCTTGTTCCCGTGTTCCTCGAGCCTTCGCTCCATCCCCCCCTGCCGTTCCTTCTCGGCCGACTTCGAGAAGTACGCCTCCACCTTCGAGTTGAGCATGGTCAGGATGTTGGAGACCTTCTCGAGCTGCTTCTCCAGCCTGTCCAACCTCTCAGCGTACTCTTTGACGCGGTCGTTCAGGTCCGGGCCTTGGCTCGCCTTCTCCATCTCGAACATGCGGTTCTCTATGGTGTCGATCTTCCCTTGCAGGCCCGAGACCTCGTTCAGCGTGTCTACTATCTCTGTCAGGAGCGCCTTGTCCGGGAACTCTATCGTAACGTTCTCCGCGGAGGGTGAGTAGGCCTTCAGCGACTGCAAGGACGCGATCGCGTCCACCGTCGGGAATCCTCCCTTGACTCGCGTGTCGATGTCTCTCATTGACGCGATGATCTCGTTCCCCGATCGGCCGAGCCAGGGGTTGGCCTTGATGATCTTGGTGACGTTCTCGACCATTGATTCGAGCTTGACGCCAACGGCGGCAAGATCCGATTGCTCCAGAAGCCTGAGGTCCCTGAGCGCGTCGCGCTTCCCGCGCTTGTTCCAGTCCCCCAGCGAACGCCCCTCGAACGGGAAGAACCCAGCGAAGTGGTCAACGCCCTTGACGATCTCGTCCTGAACGTCGTCCCAGTCCTTCGAACCGCCGTGCGCCTTGAGTTCGTCCGACGAGTTGAAGAGCATGCAGATGGAACCGTTGGGCATGATGTAGGTGCGGATGGTGTAGGGAGCGTCCTGGGCGAACTTCGACAGGGTCTGAGGCCTTTTCTCCTCGATGGTCTCCATGTAGGCCCTGAAGTACTCTTTGGCGAATGCCGTCAGGTCCTGAGCCGAGGGCGTGCCTGGCCCATCATCCTTCGCCGTCATCTCTCATCCGCCTCGTGCAAGGTGTAACCTCGTATCACCGTATTAATTTCTTCCCGGCCTTCCGACGCCGAGCGCTGAACACGCGAGTATCGGGAGAGTCATCGTGGCATCCCCTTCGACGGTGATGTATTTCGCCTTCTCCTTGACTTTGCCCCAGCTAACGGCCTCGCGGATCCTCGCACCCGACAGGGAGCCGTCGAACTCCTCCGCGGTCGTCAGATAGACCGCGTAGTCGAGGCCGTTCCTGAACTGGTTCCACCATATCACATGATGCTTGGATATTCCCCCTCCGATCATCAGGGCGCCCGCTCGCTTGGCGGTGAAGACTATGTCCGACAGCTCCTGCTCGTCCCTGAGCACGTCCACAGCGAAATCCGGATGACGTTGCTTGAACAACCAGAGCTGCGACCCGAAGGCCCCGTCGGTGATGCCTGGCACGTATACGGGAACGTCGTTCCGGGCGGCCCAGTACAGTATGGACTTCTTGTCCTTGAGCCTCGACCCGAACTCGAGGGCCAGTTGCCTGCTCGAGAGGTTCTTCTTCCCCTCCTCGTACAGCTCGTCAAGCACGGGCTGCATCTTCTGCTCGAGGATGATCCCATAGCTCTCGTTCGGGATCAGTATGTTCCCGAGGCGGTTTATCCCCTTCTTGTGAAGGTCAGCGTCATCCATCATGAATTCTCCGTGGTAGTACTTCTTCCACACACGGGCGAGATCATGGTCGAGGGTCCCGCAAGTCGTGATGATCACATCCACGAGCCGCTCCTCCACTAGCTTCCTGATGACGCCACGGGTGCCCGTCGAGACGATGCAGGCGGGGAACGAGAGGAAGACGGTGCACTTCTCATCCCTCAGCATCGCGGACATTATCTCGGCGGCCTGCCCGAGCTTCTTAGCCGTGAACCCACCTGACGCCAGCATCTGAGATGTCAGGTCGGAGACTCTCATGTCGCTTCCTATCTCGATGTCTGATATCGGTTTCAAGCGTGTTCTGCTCATTCGTCTCCCCTTGAAGAACGCGATGCGCAATCAGGCCGAAAACATTTATAAGTTTCCCGATATTGACGAGGGGATATGATGAGGAAAGTAAGGGATGTGATGACAAGTCCAGTCACTACTGTCACTCCGGACATGCTTGTGAAGGATGCCGCCGCGATACTTGCCCAGAAGGACGTTTCGGGGGCCCCCGTGATGGAGGCCGGGAAGATCGTTGGCGTGTTCAGCGAGGTGGACGTGCTCAAGTCGCTCAAGACTACCAAGAAGAACCTCCGGCTGGTCTTCCCCTCGATTTCCTCGATAGGGATCGCGTTTCAGGAGGAGCTGGTCCAGCGGGAGCTTCTGGAGGCGTACGAGGAGATAGGCGAGAAGCCGGTCAGCGAGGTGATGTCCAGACGGGTCCTGACGGTCCAGGAGGACATAACTCTCAAAGACGCCGTCGTGGTCATGGTCCAGAACGACGTGAACCGCCTGCCGGTGATGCGGGGCGGCGAGCTCGTCGGAATAATCACCCGTGGCGACGTGATCAAGGGTCTTGCCAACGATAAGAACGACCAGGGCGATTCGACATAGTGCGCACAGTCTCCGTCCCTGGCAGCAAGAGTGAGCGTCAAGGCTTCCCCCGGGGGAAGCTTCGTCCTGACGGCTGTCACTTCTTGAGGAGCCCCTTCCACTTCTTCTCCTTTCTGGTCCTTACCGGAGGCTGGCCTCCGGGAGGGGCGTCCGCCTTGCCCTCAGCGGGGACGGTGTTCGGTTCGGCCTGTCCGTCGTCCACCTTCGTCTTGGTTGTGTGTTCCTTTCTCAACTTCTCGAGATCCTTCTCCATTGACTTCGTCAGCTTCCTTACCTTCCTGGAGTACTTGGCGGCAGTGACAACGTCCCGATGTTGGAGCGCGGTCTTTGTGCTCCTGACAAACACGAGCCCTTCTCTGACATCCATGCCATACAAGGCCGCCTCCTCGAGGTCCGGCTCGTCTTCCTGGATAGACGATGTTATCTGAGCTATCTCCTTCGCCTCCACGTCCCTGTCCAACCGGACTTTCTGCAGATGCGCGCCATCAACCGCCTGCTCGATGGCGGCGAGCAGCTGCGTGGCGCGCACGAAATCGCTCTCCCTGTACGCCTTCCTCGCGTCATCGAACTGCGCCTCGCCCTGCGAGGTGTCGACACCGGCCTCCCGGGCGGCGTCTATGGCCGTTCTGACGTTCTCGAAGGTCCCCTCGATCTCCCTCACCCTCGCCTCCTTCGCCCGGATGGCCTGCGACCTCGCCTGATCGATGAGGGACGCGTATTGCTCGACGTCGTGCGAGTTCTTGGCCTGGACCGCTATCTCGAGAAGCTCGTGGGGACCCTTGACGTGTACTCCGAACGAAGCGTACTCCTCAAGGGCCTCCCTGAGATCCTTCTCCGCCTGTCCGGATTTCTCGATGAACGCCCTCAACGCCTTCGATATCAGGTTCTCCAGCTCCTCGAGGGTCGTCTCACGGCGCTTTGGAGGGCCGTGCATGAAAGCGAGCTTCGCCTCTGCGAGCGCGGTCTTGATCTGCGAAATGGCCTTGTGGTCCAGGTCCTTCATCTGGCGCAGCATCGTCTCCGAAGCGCGTATGGAGAGCGCCGTCGAGTAGAGGTGGAATGTGCTTAGCCTGTCGATCACTTCCGATCTGGAGTTGCGGTTAAGTGCGATGGCCTCAGCGAAGTCTCCCAGTATCATCCTGTCCCATGCCTGCTCGGTGGCAGTGTCCACCTCGAAGAACAGGGGCCGCAGCAGCAGTGCCTGGTCTATGCTGCGCTCGATGGCGACGTTCTCGTCCTCCGGGACTTCCTTGGGCCCGTCTGTCTTCTCCGAGATCTCCTTGAGGTCGTTCTCGATCTCAGTCATCTCTTCCGCTTGTTTGCCCTTCTTCTCGGCCTCGGCGCCAAGGGCTGACTTCACCTGTTGCTCCGTGAGTCCGGCACCCGCAAGCGCGGCGATGTAGCTCTTCTTGTTCCTGCATGAAGACACGTCTATCCCGGTCTTCTCAGCGACTGACTTGAGCTCCGCCACCGTAAGTGCCTTGAGCATCCTAGAAAGGTCATCGGTCATAGGGGGTACCTCTTGTCGGGCGGTCGCATTATTCAACTATCCAGTCATAATTGTTTCGCATGAGACGCAAAAACGTACTGACTCGATAAAACCTAAGTACGTGCGTGGTCATCGAAGGGCGGATGGAAGCCGCCGAAGAGAAGGTAGCGGTCGCTCGTCTGTCCGTGTTCTCAAACAGCTTCCTGGTCGCGCTCAAACTAGTTGTCGGCCTCATGATGGGCTCGGTCAGTGTGCTGTCAGAGGCCATCCACTCGGCCATGGACCTGGTCGCGGCCATCGTCGCGAGATACTCAGTCAAGAGGTCCGCGGAGCCCGCGGACAGGGACCACGCCTTTGGCCACGGCAAGTTCGAGAACCTTTCAGGGCTTTTCGAGGGGGCGTTGATATTCGTCGCCGCGGCGATCATCATCTGGGAGGCCTCCGAACGGCTGTTCGACGCGACGGAGGTGGAGCTTCTGGGCGCCGGTATGGTCGTGATGGGGATATCGGCGGGCGTGAACATCGTAGTGTCCAAGAAGCTGTTCAAGGTGGCGAAGGCCACGGATTCTCTCGCGCTCGAAGCGGACGCGTATCACCTCATGACCGACGTGTGGACCTCGGCGGGCGTCCTCGTCGCACTCGGCATCATATACGTGACCGGCTGGCAGTTCGTGGACCCCGTGGTGGCGATATTCGTCGCGGCGCTCATATTCCGCGCGGCGTACGGCATCACGAAGAGGTCGTGCGACGGTCTCTTGGACAAGAGCCTCCCGGAGGCCGACATGGTGGTGCTCAAGTCCGTCATGAAGAGATACGAGGTGCACTTCGTGGACTATCACCGCCTCAGGACGAGGAAGACGGGCGCCGAGCGCCAGGTCGACCTTCATGTCACGGTCCCGAGCAACATGAGCGTCAGCGACAGTCACGACCTCGTGGAGCGCCTCGAGCGCGAGGTGAGGGCGTCTCTCCCGGGCAGCACCGTGGTCGTCCATGTCGAGCCATGCGGGAAGGACTGCGAATCCTGCAAGATGGCGGGTCGGGAGCACTTGTTCGACGGCAAGAAGTGCGAATGATCCCGCCGACACTATATGAGACCCTTATCGCAGAGCACCCGCTTCACTTCGATGAACGGCCCTTCCCCGTCCTTGGTGTTGTCGATCGTGACCCATTCGTCCTTTGTCAGGGACCGAGCCATGTCTCTTGCCTTGACGAGCTTCTCCCTGGTCTCGAACATCTCCCTCGACTGGTCTCTTCTCTCTATTCTCTCGAGCGCGACAGATGGTTCTATGTCTATGAACAGGGCGAGGTCGGGGAACGGGAGGAGCTTCCTGAAGAACAAGTAGGCGGAAGGCGCGAGCACGCGCGGGAGGTACGCGGTACCGAGCAGGTACCTCACGAACACGAAGTCCCCTTCTTGGTGGCTCCTGAAGGCTCGTACCGAGACGAGCACGTCAGCCGTGTGGAATGCGGCCGCGAACACAGCGGCCACGGGGCCCGACTTGAGCAACGCCCTTTTCGAGAGCCTGCCCGTGAACCGCTGTGACGGGTGCTTCATCATCGTGGCTCTGCGCCCTGTCGACGCCAGCTCGCCAAGGATCCTCTGAGCGTGGGTGTCCTTTCCGCATCCGTCGAGGCCGTCCACGACGATGAGACGCTTCAACTGTCAGGCCTCCAGAATCCTGCCGTGCAGCTCATCCTGTGTGGGAGGTGTCACGTGCTTCTGCTATCCTGAGTGCAAGCATAATACTTTTCCGAACCAGGTGTCAGATCTAGCGCTTCTTGAGCTCCTCAATGACCTCAGCGGCCCGGTCCATCCGTATCTTCTTCTCCTGGATGAGTATCCTCACGACCTCGTCGACGAGCTCCGGGGGACACCCGACGCTGCTCACTATGTTTCGCGCGTGGAGCGACATGTGCCCCTTCTGTATGCCGACCGTGGCCAGGGCCCTCAGGGCCGCGAAGTTCTGGGCGAGCCCGACC
>DUGQ01000148.1:350-3160 GCA_013331315.1 Thermoplasmata archaeon | reverse complement strand
CTCTTCTCGAGGCGGTTGCGACTACCTGCCTTCTGCTGTGACAGTCTTCTCTGAGTCGCTGGGTGTTGTTACTCGTACGTGGCTGAAGTGAGCGACCAGCATGTACACCCATATGCCCAGCACCAATCCAAGCACACCAGCGGAAATCCAATGCTCTGAAATCACGCTCAATATGATAACAACTACCTGCAACACAATGCCAATTGAATAAGGAATTAACGTGCGCCGCACGTTGCTTCGTTTCATCGGTTCATACCCACAGTTTGGACAGAACCTTGCTCCCTTTGGATACTCTACCTTGCACTCTGGGCATCTCATGCCTCGCCATTCCATGAAGTTCCTCTCAACCCTCTTGTGTATGCAGTTCAGCCCCTATGGCCTTTTCTCTGGAAGCAGGTCAACCTTCAGGTGCTCGACTCTGAGTCCTATGTCCTTGAGGATCGTGTTCAGTCCGTCCTTCATCTCCTCTGCTGCTGCAGTCGTGTCCAGACGGTTCTTATCAGAGCCGTACCGTGAGAGAGATTTCAGCACAAGTTCTGAAGCCTTGCTCCTTGTCTCCGATTCAACCTCTTTCGTCGTCACAGGGATTCTTGAAGGATCTGCAATTCCAAGCTGCAGCTCAACTCTGTGGGTAGATGAATCTACCACAACGTGGAGTGATTCGGTCTTCATTCTGTGGACTTTGTAGATGATTGGCGCAATCATGATAAGATGGCCAGGTTCTATGAGCCTGAGGAATGTCCCTCTACGATACACGAAGCCGATTTCACCTGGTTTGACTATGTGAATCATTGTCGCCATCACCGCAAACACCGCTGCAATCGCCACCAACAGCATCAGCAGCACCAGACCTGTATCCATTTCCCTCCTCCTTCACCGCTGCCATCAGATGCCGTTCCGCCCCTATGACCTTTTCTCAAGAAGAATGGACGTGCGGCCGCCGGGATTTGAACCCGAGTTTTGAGCTTGGCAAGCTCAAGTGATAACCAGCTACACTACAGCCGCATTGTTCAGATGGGTCGAATACAGGCCAGCCTTTTATACCTTGCGAGTCGGGTCTTCAGAGGGTTCCAGCATGCCCTCGGAGTGCAACCACTTGAGCACCTCTCCCGCAAGGTAGAAGGACCCTATCGCGCAGACTCCTTTGCCCTCCTTGTCAGACAATGCTCTGAGCATTGCGTTCGCGACCTCGCTCTCCGCATGCACCTCGCCTTCGTATTCCGAAGCCGCCACTTCGCGCAGGCTTTCTGCCTTGGTCGATCTTCCAATCTTGATTTCAGTTGCGATGATCTCGCTGGCATGTGGTGCCAGAGCTGAGATGATTCCTCTGGCGTCCTTGTCGTCCATGCAGGCTACGACGAAGGTCAAAGGCGTCAACCGCAGAGACGCCAGGACGGAGACCGTGGTCTTCACCCCCTCAGGATTGTGGCTGCCGTCCACCACTATCAGCGGTGCCTTCGACCTGACGTCCAATCTGCCCGGCCACGCGACCTTCGATACGCCGACTATGATTGCGTCGAGCGGCATCTCGTAGCCTCGGTCTTCAAGCTCCTCGATGGCTGCAATCGCCACCGAGGCGTTCTCCCCCTGATGAGCGCCTATTAGTCTAGCCCTGAGATTGGAGATGACCTTTCCGCCCGAGTACGTGAAACTCGTGCCATCGATGTCGATGGATATGTCTTCGACCCGGAAATCGGCGTCAATGCGCCTCAGACTCGCCCCCTTCTTGCTGCACGTGCCTTGGATGACTCCGAGCGGAACGAAACCGCGCTCCGATGAGACTACGGGAACCCCAGCCTTGATGATTCCTGCCTTCTCGCGCGCTATCTCCTCGAGGGTGTTGCCGAGATATGCGGTGTGCTCCAGACCGATTCTCGTTATCACGGCCACCTCGGGCGTCAGGACGTTGGTCGCGTCCAGCCTCCCACCCATTCCGACCTCCACCACGGCGACGTCTACCTTCTGTTCGCTGAAGTATCTGAACGCCAGGCCGGTCGTGAACTCGAAAAACGTGAGCTGTTTCTCTCCGCTCTCGGCGGCCATCGCCTCCATCGTCGTCCTCAGCTCCTCGCCGATTCTGACTACGTCAGCCTCTGGAATCCGCCTCCCGTTGACAACGATTCTCTCTCTGAAGTCCACCAGATGGGGTGAGGTGTAGAGCCCAACCTTCAGCCCACTCTCCTGGAGGATCGACGCGATGAAGGCGCAGACCGACCCCTTGCCGTTGGTTCCCGTCACATGGATCGACCTGAAGTCCTTGTGCGGGTCACCTGTCCTCGAAAGGAACTCCGTGATGTTCTCAAGTCCGAGTTTGATGCCGAACCTCTCGAGCTTGAACATCCATCCGACGAGGTCTGAGTAGGCCATCGGGGGCACAACCTGCCGTCGGATATTAGATAGTTGCGTGAGACTGTCGGCTCACACCTTCGCAACCCATTCGCCGAGGCTCCTGCCGTCACTCTTGGCAAGCTGTTTCATCCTCTTGGTGACTCCTGAACTGTATTGGGCGGCTTTCTTGGGTCTCTCGCTCGCCCCGAGGCCGAGTATCCGGGCGCATTCCCTCAGAACCAGCTTCCGTCCACCGGGGCCGAGTTTCTCCCCATCATTCATCCTCAACGCGAGCCCCCTCACACGCCTGTGCGCGTATGGAGCGAGGAGAGTCTTGTGCATGTTTTTGGCATAGTCCGAGAGTATATCAATTTAAAAAAGTGCTTTTTTCAGGTCAACCGCCGCGGCAGTCCCCAATTCACCCGTAGCCTCGTATTTCGCATACCCTCCGAATATCTCGTCGGCTACATTCCCCACGAGCG
>DUGQ01000148.1:0-281 GCA_013331315.1 Thermoplasmata archaeon | reverse complement strand
GGAACAGGCTCTTCGCCAGTCTGACTAGCTCCTCTAGCTCGTCGTCGGCTATTCCAAGTATGTCCACCTCCAGCCCGTCCTGGCGGGCGAAGCCAGCAGCATTGGCTTCGTCGAACGATGACTCGACGCAGGCGCAGTAGCACCTGACCTCGGTGCTCCGCCGGGCGAGTGCGGCCACCAGTGTGCTGTCCAGGCCTCCAGAATACGCCACGGCGACCTCGTCGAACGGGCGTACCATCGTCGCGACCACGGTCGCGATCTCGTCAAGAAGGGTATCAGAT
>DUGQ01000017.1 GCA_013331315.1 Thermoplasmata archaeon | reverse complement strand
TGCTGCCGGTCGCAGGGTCGGACTCCCTGCCTTCGACCGTGTTTATAGATGGAGTGCCTCTGTATCAGCAGATCGACGCCAAGGGATGTGGCGCGGTCTGCTGATACAGAGGCACTCCATCTATAAACACGGTCGAAGGCAGGGAGTCCGACCCTGCGACCGGCAGCACCATCATGGCCACTGTGCACATGCATACGCTAGCAAGCAGCCCTCTCACACGCCCTACTGCGTTTGACCTCATTGCGTCTCTCCCCCACCGAGCAAGCGCACTGACTGACTTGCCCAGTTAGCACGTGAAAGGATTTCACCGTTAATAACTGATTTGGGACATCAGTAGAACTTTCCGTGATGGATGTTGGACGCGTAACAGGTACACGAGCTGATAACGGGCAGATAACGGCTTAATAGCCTACGATGAATCCGATGTGTCATGCCCAGGATATACGCGGCGTTACTGGTGGGCTGTCTCATCGCCGGGGTGGCCGTCGTCGGAGTCGCCGATGACGTCTCCGCGAGCGGTGACAACAACCAGCACACGAACGGAGAGGATGGGGGAAACTACTTCGAGAACAACAACAACCCGTACGACGATGACTACTTCCCTGGACAGTCGAGCCAGAACCGTTCAGGCATCGTATGGTGAGGAACGAGCAGGGGCGTAGCAGGGAACCCCTGAGCGTCGAGAAACCCCTTCCGTGTTCTTTCCATTGGCTCCGGCAAACATCAATATCGCAGCAGCGCAATGGTGATTGCAGTCCGAAGGACTGGTCATGAGGTACCGAAGTATCGGCAGAACGGGCGAGAGCGCCTCCGTCCTAGGGTTCGGGTGCATGAGGTTCCCGACCGTGGGCGGGAAGGCACACAAGATAGACGAGGCGAGAGCCTCGAGGATGATAAGGTATGCCATCGCTCACGGAGTGAACTACTTCGACACTGCGTATCCCTATCACAAGTCGAACAGAAGCCCGAGAGGATGGAGCGAACCTTTCCTCGGAAAGGTCCTTCGGGAGTATCCTCGGGAGGACGTCAATATCGCCACCAAGCTCCCTAGCTGGCTCGTCAAGAGCAGGGGAGACATGGACAAGTTCCTTGAAGACCAGCTCAGGCGGCTCAGGACGGACCACATAGACTTCTACCTGCTCCATGGGATGAACACGGGTTTCTGGGAGAACCTCACGAAGCACCACGTGTCCGACTTCTTGGACGACGCACTATCGGACGGCAGGATACGATACGCGGGGTTCTCGTTCCACGACGACCTCCCACTGTTCAAGAAGATCGTGGACGCCTACGATTGGAGTTTCTGTCAGATACAGTACAACTACATGGACGAGGAGAACCAGGCGGGCACAAAGGGGCTCAAGTACGCCGCCAGGAAGGGGCTCGGAGTGGTTGTGATGGAGCCACTCCTTGGCGGGTTTCTGGGTAACAAGCTGCCCAAGGATGTCAGGTCCATGCTCGGGCGCGCGAGCCCGAGGAGGACACCGGCGGAGCTCGCGCTCCGTTTCATCTGGGACAAGCCTGAGGTGAACGTCGTATTGAGCGGCATGACCACGATGTCTCAGCTGCGGGAGAATATCCGAATCGCGGAAGATGCTGAGGCCCGCGGGCTGGGAAAAGGGGAGAAGAAGCTCGTCGAGCGTGTCAAGAAGAACCTGCAGTCCAAGTCGACCGTCAGATGCACTGGGTGCAAGTACTGCATGCCATGTCCGTCAGGCGTCGACATACCGGCTTGCTTCGAACAGCTTAACCACGGCTCTATGTACGACGACATGTCCTATGCGAAGAGGGCGTACGAATGGTCCGTCAAGGCGGAGAACAGGGCTTCGAAGTGCACGGAATGCGGGAAGTGTGAGGACCTATGCCCGCAGAGGCTGGAGATACGGCGTCATCTTAAGGAAGTCGTTAAGGAACTCGGTAGTTAGGGTCCTAGACCGGTCCGTGCCGACGTCTGATTATGTTCTCAAGAGTATCCAGGATAAGGAACACGCTCGAGAGAAGGAGAGATATCCCGATCAGGGCAGGCAACACATAGTCCCATCCTCCCGAAGTCATCATGAGTCCGCCTTCGAATACCAGGTTCAGACTACGGCCCCAGCTCTCCCAATGGGTCACACCGACGAAGTCGCACATCACCACTGCGGACAGCCCCGCGACCAACGAGTACTTCAGGCCGAACAGGCTCCATGACAAGACCTTCGGAAGAGAGTCACGGACGGCTATTGATTTTGGATCGCGACCCATAGACCACAAGCGCTGCCTTGAGAGTAGCAGGGAATTGGCAACAAGCACAACCAGCGGAAGCGAGAGCAGCAAGGCGAGCCTTGGGACGACCGTGAGTTCGTTGTGCCAGGCCTCTTCACTGATGAAGGCGATCAGCATCACGAAGGGCACGATAGGCATCGAGACGATCCCGTGAAACACACCCTGCATCAAGGCGTGGGTGAAACGGATCGAGACCCCGAATGCGATGCCGAGCAATATGGACAGGACAAAGGCCAACAGGCCTCCCAGCAATGTCATCGTCATCGGTGCGACCGCACCGATCAGGAAGAGTGTCGACGGATCGTAGGGGATCGGGCGGCGGGCCAGGTCGAAGGCCATGTCCTGCTGACTGCCAGCCAAGGCAACACCGAACAAGGCTGCGAAGACGGCGAGAGAGACAAGCCCGACCGGGCTCTTAACGTAGTCTCTGCAGATGGAAGACCCTTCAGCCAACGCGGCCCTGGCAAGACCCTTCTTCTCTGCACTGCTCTTCGTGCTCCCATATGACACGACTGGCCCAGTTGGAGGGCATTCCTGCCGAGGCATGTCAAAGCCTTTGTTCGGCCTGAGAGCTGTCACCAACACGTACAACACGATGTTGGCGACGAACACCATGACTGCAATCAAGAAGAAGGATGCTTGAAGCGGGAAGTAGTCCCTTCTGTTCATCGATTCGATTAGCAGCCAACCCAGACCCCTGAAGGACAGCAGATACTCAGCAACAATGATGCAACAGATCAGTGATGCGACGAACAGCTGTATGAGAGGCAAGGAGACGAAGAGCCCGTCCGAGCGGTAGGATGGCCTCTCCTCGGGGCACCCGTTGAGGGACCAACCCAAGCGATACCCGTCCCTCATGACCAGAGCGAGCGCACCAAACGATACCAGGCTCACGATGAGCACTGGCAGTATGGAATGGGCCAGCTGTGAGTTACCGAACAAATCAACCATCAGACTGTCATCAGACGAGCCGGGATTTGGGAACGGGGACGACGGGAATATGTCACCCTCGATTGCGGTGAGGTGAAAGCCGATCCATGCCACGCTCAGCACGGAGACGGACATCAGCAACAGAGGAACAAGGGATACCACCTGACGGGGAACGTGTTTCCGGACACGCGAGCTAAGAAACCCGTAAAGGAAGCCGAGCGTCACTGACAGTAGAAGCGCTGCCGCGAACAGAGCGGCTGTCCGCCACATATAGTCGTATATGAAATCGGAGACATCCGTATGGAACGTGAAGCTGTAATAGAACTCCCCTGAGAGCATGTCCTGGATGAAGTTAACATACTGGGCAGACAACGGCTCATCGAACAACGCTCTTATCTCTTCGATGACCCCGTCGGGATACTCCTGCTGGCCGGGATCCCGGGGCATGGCAAGTCTTTCCGGGTCTCCCGGGGCTACCCTCAGAATCACGAACATCACTGTAAGGATGACAAATACCGCGAGAAGAAACACCGCTGCGGTCCTAAGGCCGTACTTGACAGACTCGTTCAATGCCACGCCACCTCCGACAGCTGCAAATGTAATCGTCTTATCTGGATATATACGTGCTATCCAGCCCAGAGGAGAGGCTTGGCCTTTCGACACCTATTTATATCGAGAGCTCTTCCGCGATATGCTTACTCGAGCATGACGAGGGAGAATCGCATGGCGGAGGAGAACAAGATCGATGGAGAGCCGGGGCATGGGAACGGAACACGGCCACCCAAGGCCGCGAAAGGGCTTGGGCGGACGAAGGCCATCGCCCTCATAGCAATCGCAGCAATCCTGTTGAGCGTGCCAATTGGATATCTGGCCATTCAGGGGACGGACAACGAGACGCCCGACGTGACAGTGGCAATCACGGTCTCTGGATTCGGGGAGTCCGTCAATCTTACGATTTCGGATCTGGCCGAGATGCAGTCCTACGAGGGTTCAGGATACTATATGAAGTCCACTGGGACGATTGTCGGCCCGCTCAATTTCACCGGGGTACCGATCAGAGAGCTGGTGGACCTCGTATACGACGGAGACAATTACAGTCTTGGTACGGTGGCGTGGGACGGCTACGAGATGACCTACAACTCCGGCCAAGTAGAGAACGGCACCTTCCCGATCTATGACTTCGAAGGGGATCTTCTCGGACCGGACGATTTCACCATGATGCTGGCCTACCAAGAGGACGGGGAACGCCTGGCCTACGACAGCCTCCGCATTGTGATTGTCGATGACGAGGAGACCCCGATTACGGACGGACATTTCTGGGCGAAGATGGTGAAGGAGCTGAACGTCGCCCAATACGTCAGGGACTGGACTCTGGAACTTGTCGGCGTAACCTCGATGGACATGGACTGCCAGACCTTTGAGTCGCTTGCATCGTGCTACTACCATACTATGTACTACAATTACACGGACGAAGATGGTGACCACTCCTACGAGGGCGTGCCGCTCTGGGTCCTGCTGTCAGCCGTTGACGAAGGGGACGCCCCCGACGGGCACTACATGTTCAACGACGCACTAGCAGAGGGAGGTTACACCGTGAATGTGACGGCATCGGACGGCTACTGCGCGTTGTTCGACTCCGAGCAAGTTTCCAGAAACGACAGCATAATGGTGGCCTACAAGCTTGACGGAAACGCCCTAGAAGATGACAGCTGGCCGTTGAGAATCGTCGGCGACGGTTTGGCCGGCTCCCAGAAGGTCAGGGGCATCGTCAGGATAGCCATGGAAGGGTTCGAAGAAAACCCCGCCTGGGAGTTGACACTCGCCGGCCTCACCGATGCGACCTTCACGGAGTGGGACTTCGTGGCGCTGTTCAACTGCGACGAGGAGTTGCACGTCAGCTACTACAACTACACCGAGGACTCGGTGGAGCACAGCTATGCCGGTATACCGCTCTGGATACTCGTGGGTCTCGTGGATGGAGCAGACTCCTCTCACTGGCTGTTCAACGAGAGCCTCGCTGAGGCAGGTTACGGAGTGAAGGTCACTGGCTCAGATGAGTACAACAAGACCTTGTCCGCAGCGGATGTCGAGTACAACGACTCACTCATAGTCGCGCTCACCTTCGACGGTGAGTACCTGTCTGGGGACAGCTACCCGTTGAAGCTGACAGGAGAGGGGCTGCCGGGATCCTACAACATCAAGGGCGTCGTGAGGATAGACCTAGTCGACTTGCCAGAGTGAGGACATGTCGAGGAAGCTGGTGGCGGCTGCAGCATTGTCCTTGCTAGTAGTAGTCGCTGGTTTCTTCGCAGCCTACAGTTTCGGGGTCATCCTTCGTCCTGACCCGACGATCACGGTGGATGGAGGAATAGTGCTCTCAAAGTCCGACGATGAGGTCTGCGTATGGTGCACCGAGCCTGAGGTCGTTATCGACATAGACAATTTCGACGGACGGGTAATCCTGACGAACTGCTTGACTGAATCCACAATCGAAGGAGTCTCAGAAGCCGAGACGGTGGACGACACCTCCGTGTCATTCCGCTGTGACGGTGATCCGCTGTCGGTGTTTTTTATCCCGCCGTTCAAGAGCAACTTCACTTTCGCGGTCATGGGGGACAGCCAGGGTGCGAACCAGGTCCTGGGAGCCATACTCCCGCATCTGAGAGGATGTGAGTTCGCCCTGCTCTGTGGGGACCTGACGCCATCGGGAACTGACGAGCAATTCGCTGCGGTGCAGGAGGTCCTGTCAGAATCGCCTGTTCCAATCTATGCGACTCCTGGGAATCATGACGTCATGTACGAAGGCACTTCAAACTACCAGGAACGCTTCGGATCCACGCAATACAGTTTCGACTTCGGAGGCGTCAGATTCGTCGTTGTCGACTCATCTGACCTAAACATCACGGACGAGCAGGTGTTGTGGATGAGGGAGGAGTTCGTTGGGGCTGAGAGCAAGGCATTGGTGACCCATGCGCCGTTCGTCGACCCATTCGGCGACAACCATACCCTCTTTCCTGATTCATGTGCCAGAGTATCGAAGTTCGTTCAATCTGATCGTGTAGACATGGTGTTCGCTGGGCACATCCATGCCTTCAATCATACGGTGACCGGAGACACGGACCTAATCATTACAGGGGGAGCAGGTGGCGCCCTCGTCACGGGGGAGCACCACTTCGTCAACGTGACGATCAACTCACAGGGGGAATGCGTCTACGACAGAGTCAACGTCACAGTGGACACGTCTTCCCTGCCACACATCACGCTCGTCTCGGGCACCGGTGAGGCGAGGAATGTAAGCCACGATGAGTTGTTCGCCCTGGATCAGGTTCACGGCTACTCGTCATACGAGAACTTCTACGGCAACGTTGGCGGCATGGGCAACTACTCAGGAGTGCTTCTTAGGCATCTCATTGACAGCATCGGTGGGATGGGTGAAGAGGACGTCCTAAGGGTCACCTCGTCCGATGGCTATACCCAGGAATTCGGGTACCTGAACGTGTATCCAAACGAGGCCTGGGGCGAGGTCCAAGGAGAGATGTTGATAGCCCTCGCCACTGAATCGGTCGTCGTCCCAGACTGGGGGGACGGGCCCAAACTGATCATGCTCGCACCCGACGGACTGTACAGCAACGCGGATTGTGAAGCGACTTCCTACGAGGGGCAAGGATACTCGCAGTATCCTTCAGCAGGCGCGAGATGGGTCAAGTGTGTCCTGACTCTGGAGGTGATCCCCGCCCAATGAAGTCGAAGCCGATGTTATCCACGAAAGACCTGGCCACCATAGCGCTTCTGTCCGCACTAGGCGGCGTACTCTCCACCTACGTCGGATACCTCGGCAACCTGATGAATCACGTCGTCGGGGTCCCATTTGGGGCAGGGCAGTTCATGGCTGGGCTTCACGTTGTCTGGATCATCCTTGCGACAGGGATTACCAGGAGGAAGGGGGCGGGGACAGTCACGGGCTTCCTGAAGGGAGTGGTCGAGCTATTCACGGGAAGCACACACGGAGTCGTCATAGTCGTTGTCTCGCTCGTCCAGGGCTTGGTCGTGGACCTTGTTCTCTTCAGCGACAAGACGAAGGAGCGGAGAGACTATGTCCCGTTCTCAGCGGCGGGGGGGTTGTCTGCCGCTATTAGCGTCATCGTCTTTCAGGCGTTCTTCTTCGCAGGTGTTCCGTGGATTCTCATCCTTATGCTGTGCATGCTCGCCTGTGCGTCCGGGATGATATTCGGAGGATGGCTCTCGGTCGAGATGCTTGAGGCACTCGAAGGAGCCGGAGTCGTCGGTGGAAAGGACGAGATGTTCGTTGACCGCATGTCCGCGGAGGATCACTCCTGGAGGAGGGAGCTGCGGACAAGAAGGCGGAGGGTTGTCTCGTTTGCAGCAGTCGCATCATTCCTTGCCGTGTTCACAGTTGGAGCTGTCTACTATTTCATGTTCGTGTTCGTCCTCCCTGGAGGGGACACGATAAGCGTAGAGGGGAACGTCCAGAACCCCTACGATTTCTCGTACGAAGATTTCGTGGATTACGAGGTGGTGGTGAATGCGGAGCTCGTCGGGACCGTGACGTACGTGCCCCCGAGGAACTACACTGGAGTCCTTCTGTCCACCGTGCTCTTTCATGCTGACCCAGAGGACGGGGCCACGGAAGTCGTCGTGACAGCCAGCGACGGATACTATGTCGTCTTCAATCTTGCGGACGTCCTTGCTGACGATGGCATGATTATCGTGGACGAGGGAGACTCGTTCAGAATCGTCGCTGACTCGTACGAAGGCGGATACTGGGTGGAAGGAATAGTGGTCGTCGAAGTGAGGTAGATGCTCGACATAAGGAATCTCTGCGTCAGATACAGGGGAAGGTCGAAACCTGCGTTGGACAACCTGACCCTCAGCATAGACAGAGGAGATTTCGTCCTGATGGCGGGGGACAGCGCATCGGGGAAGTCCACTGCCATGCAGGCGGTGTGTGGGTTCATCCCCGATATCATCCCGGCCGACATCTCCGGGAGCATCGCCCTGGACGGTAGGTTCTACTCCGATCCCAGCGACGTAGCAGGCGTTGCCTGCATGGTCCAGCAGGACCCTGAGACTCAATTCTGCACCGAGACCGTCGAGGAGGAGGTCGCCTTCGGCCCAGAGAACCTCAGATTCGAGAGATCGGAGATAGAGAGAGTAGTGGAGGAGTCGCTGTCGAGGGTCAAGGCCTCCCATCTGAGAGACCGCAGGCTCTCCACGCTGTCAGGTGGGGAGAAGCAGAAGGTCGCTATCGCCTCAATGCTCTCGGTGGGGCCGAAGCTTCTGATACTCGACGAGCCAACCGCCAACCTTGACCGGAGGTCGGTGGGCCAGGTCATCCACGCAATAGATAGCATGAGGTCGCGGACCGAACTGACGCTGGTGATAGTCGAACACCGCATCAGGGAGTTCATTGACATGGTCGGAAGAGTGATCGTCCTCTCCGGCGGAAGGGTGAAGGAGGACTGCAGCAGGGGAAGCGAGGCCTTCCGTCGTCTGAGAGAAGAAGCTTTCGTCCCTCTCAACAGCCGACGTCCATCATGTGACTCTAGAGAGGCCGTCATCTCAGTGAAGGGACTGGGATACGAAGTCGACGATTGTATGATTCTCGACGACGTGTCGTTCAGAATCAACAAGGGCGCCGTCGTCGCACTCATGGGAGAGAACGGCGCTGGCAAGACGACGGTGCTGAGACATCTCACGGGACTTCAGAGTGTCCAGAAGGGAGAGGTGGCGGTCCGCGGCCACAGAATCACTCCCGGATGCCAGCTGGATGCGTGGACTCTGGGCAGAGACGTCGGTCTGATCTTTCAGAACCCAAACCACCAGATCTTCGAGGATACTGTGGAGGGAGAGATGATCTTCGCTCCGCGCAACTTCAATGCTCCGCTCGACACGGCGGAGGCGTTCACCAAGGATTTCGAGGAGCGTGAGGGGTTGATCAGATACGTTCACCCTCACTGCCTCAGCTTCGGCCAGAAGAGACGGGTCAACATCCATTCTGGGTCATCTCACGCCCCCCATATCCTGCTCTTGGACGAGCCGTTCGCTGGGCAGGACCGAGGGAACGCAGAGAGGATTACAGAGGTTCTCGAGAGGCTCCAGAAGAGGGGGGCAACAATCGTCATCGTCACCCACGACCAGGAGTTCGCCAGAGGGTTCTGCACCCATGTGATCATCATGAGCCAGGGCAGGATCGTGGCTTCCGGCCCGTTTGACGAGGTTCCTGAGACGTGCTGGGCTGCGGTTTCACGGGGGGGGCGCTCCGATGCAGAGTAGACCAGATCGGGCGGGAAGACTGAATCCTGTCGCCAAGGTAGTGATGCTTGTCATTGCGTCCGTCCTGGTGATAACGATCAGCGCACCAATCGTCATGCTGGGAATGGTCGTTGTAGTGATGATGGCGAAGCAGCATTTCAAGGCAAGGGGCATATTCACAAAAGGAGTCATAGGGTTCGCTTTCGCGATATTCGCCGCGCAGATCATCTTCAACCATTCAGGGGAGACCGTCTTCTCGACGACCATACTCTCCGTGACGGCGGGAGGGATATCGAATGGGGTAACCATTGCAGGCAAGTTCCTCTGCCTGATCATGATGTCTTGGATGCTGGTTGGGACGACAAAGGCTTCCGAGTTGTCTGCCTCGCTGATGTCGATTGGCGTTCCGTATCGATACGCATATCTGCCCGCGCTGGCCATGAGGTTCGTCCCGACATTCCAGTTCGAGCTGAACTCGGTCAGGGAGGCACAGACGATCAGGGGATTGAGACTGGATGGGAGTCCAAGGGGGCTAATCCGGTCTGCAAGATACACTGCGTTGCCAATGTTCTTCTCGGCGATGTTCAAAGTGAATTCGCTTGCGGCGTCGATGACGGGAAGAGGGTTCGGGAGCAATCCGAAGCGCACGCTGCTGCACCCGTTGAGACCTTCGACGGCTGATGGGGTAGCCATCCTGGCCATGGGAGGGCTAGCCACAGCCGTCGCAATCTTGGACAGGTGCATCTCGGGGGGACAGCTACTCCTTCTCTGAGAGAAAACCTGACTTCTCGATTGACGAGGCGAATCCTATCATCCTGTGACCGTCGTCCCGGAAAGCAGCGTAGTATCTGAGTGCTCTGGCGACCGCTGAGTTGAGGGCGTTCGATCGATCTGTTCCGACCAAGCCGAAGTAGGTGTCAGACATCTTCCTGCAGAAATCGAGCTTCTCGGTGGTGAACATGGGATTCATGCTCAGGACGCTAGAACACATCTGTCCAAGATCGTCAATGATATCGAACTCCTTCGACTCCTCGAAATCAATGCCGACCACCGAGCGGCCTCGCATGATGAAATTCCTCATGTTCGCGTCTCCCCTCACAACCCGGAACTCGAAAAGACTGTGAAAACCCGCCAGCCACTCACCCAGGGACGATGCGACATCGGCGAGCATGACAAGTTCATCCGCTGAGGGAGAGGTTTTCCTCAACCATAAGGAATCCATCAACTCAGCCACGGTCCCACCTTCAACGTATTCAAGCACCAACGCGCTGCCAATGACAGCCAACGGGCGAGGGACCGGAACACCTCCCGCGGCACACAAGGAGAGAAGGGCATGTTCCTTCGACGCCGTTTGGCTGTCGTGCAACTCCTTGACCACCACTAGCTCGCCATTGTATGCACTCAAGTAGACGCTATTCTTCCTGCTCCGAAATCGCGTTCCGATGGCTTCTTCTTTGAGAGCGGACAGCAATATGGTGGGATCTTCGGACATCGGCTTACCTTCGACGTATCGATTATGGTGTATTTCAGCACCAGGCATGGGACATGCTCAATGGCAACAATAGGCAAGATGTTGCTGGGGGCGGGGCCCCTCAACAGCCAAAAGCGTTAAGTCAGGAACCTGTGTTCTCCTAACGAGTTAGTGGCTGAGGTGACTTGAGATGGTAGCACGCAAGGGCAGAACGACCGCATATGTAATGGCAGCCGCCGCTGTTTCTGTCACCCTGCTCCTCTCGCTGTCGCTGGGGGCCAGCGCGCTACAGACCGAATTCGTGCAGGTCCTCTCCGTGGACAACTACCAGAAGGAGGTGACCGCGGGATCCACTGCGAGCTACAACTGGACGATCATGAACGTGGATTCCGGGGCAAACCTCACTGTGGAGGTCTCAGCGAGCATCACCGGAAGAGGGTGGACTTGCGACTTCGACACGACGCCGATCGTGCTGGTCCAGGACGGCCTGGACACGATCACCGTCACGGTGACTGCGCCTCTTGAGAGCGGTTCGGAGGAGTCGAACCTCTCGGTACTTCTTAACGTGTACGAGGACGCCCATCTCGTCCAGATCTTGTCGATGGGGGCGGACACCGCCGTAGTGGGAGCGTTCGCCAGCGCCAACAAGGTACTGGGGATGTTCGAGAACCCGCTACCATCGCCTCTGGACAATGAGTGGGGGGTGTTCCTCCTCGATGTCATCTTCTGGCTGGCCTTGGCCTACGCCAGTGCGTACATCATGGACGGCATCGGATGGGCATTCACCAGGAACACGACCTCGATGCTCGACGACATCATCCTAGGGATAGTCCGCACGCCCATCCTGATACTGATCTTCGTCTACGGTGTCGTCCATTCGCTGGACGCGTTGCACATGCACATCCCCATGGACATACGGGACGCGATAATGTCCGTCTACAGCGTGGTCATCGTTCTGGTGGTGTTCTACCTCGCCTACAAGCTCTTCAAGAAGATCCTCGTCTACTACGGCAAGATCATCTCGAAGAAGACCGCCAGCAAGATCGACGATGTCCTGATACCAGTCGTCGAGAAGCTCGGCGTCGTTGTGATAGCGTTCGCGGCCCTCGCCTACGCGCTCGGAGCCCTCGACGTCGACCTGACCATGTTCGTCGCGGGCGGGGTCGTGATCTCGATGGTCCTGGCGTTCGCCCTCCAAGAGACCATATCGAACTTCTTCAGCGGCATCTTCATACTGCTTGACAGGCCGTTCAGCGAGGGGGACACGGTCATTCTGAGCGACGGAGACTGGTGCGAGGTCAGAAGGATAGGCATGCGGACCACGCGTCTCTACAGATACACCGACGCTTCCATCATTTCGCTACCGAACAACAAGCTCGTGAACGAGAAGATCGTTCGCATGACCAACGTCTCTGACCCTGGACGTGTAGACACCAATGTCGGTGTCGCATACGGCTCCGACCCCACGAAGGTGAGGGAGACCATAATGCAGGCGATCAGGGACAACCCGTACTCGCTTCTTGACGACCCCAACAGGGAGCCGATAATCATATTCGACTCGATGGGGGACTCGGCCCTCGTATTCAAGGTGATCCTCTGGATCAACGACCGCAGCAAGAGAATCGCAGCACGCGACAGGCTCGTGGAGGAGATATACAGGAAGCTCAACGACGCCGGGATAGAGATACCGTTCCCGCAGAGGGTGGTTTACCTGAAGAAGGATGGCTAGATCCTTCGGGAAGGCATATTGGACTAAGGAGGAGGATGGAATGGTAGACGACAAGCCCATCAGCGATATTCGTGTGTCTGATGTGATAGCGGAGATTGGCAAGACCACAAAGGCGGCCACTGTCTCGATCGACGCGCACCTCAAGGATGCCGTGGAGGCCATGGTCGAGGACAGCGAGACGAGAAAGGTGTACGTCGTCGACAGCGATGGTAAGCTGAAAGGCACCATCACCCTCGAGACTCTGCTGAGGCACGGGGGCTACCTGCTCGGCGTGAGGAAGGCGGGGATGACCTCGTTCCTCAAGATGTTGGGCGAGATATCCACGGACAAGGTCACGGAAGTCATGCACAAGCCTGTCAAGGTTCTTCACAACGAGATGCTCGTGAATGTGACCAGGATGATGGTCGAGCACCACCTGAACGACCTGCCGATAGTGGACGACAACAATATCCTCGTGGGCGAGCTGAACGGACTCGACATCCTCAAGGCGAGCAAGAAGTTCTGGCCATAGCACTCCTCACCATGGACCGAGGACCCTGCTGTCCACTGGGAGTACCGCGACGTCGAACTTGGTCATCTCGCGCTCCATGCCCGCGACGTACTCCGATCCCATGGGGGTCTCCGCCTTATCCCAGTCCTCCACGGTTCTGGCCAGTATCACGAAATCTGGCTCGGTCATCTCCAGCGTCTCCTCGAAGTTCATCGACGTGACGTGCGCGACGACGTCCACCTTGTCGATCGCGCCGCATTCCACCGCGTACGGTCTCTCACGCCTCTCGGCCACCAGTATCTCCACATCGGGGTTCTTCCTCAACTGCTTGATTACCTTGGCGCCGAGCTTCTCCGCACCGATCACCAACACCCTCAACCACTTCACCTCCAAATCAAACTAGACCGAACTTCACCATGAGATACACAAGAGTCGAGATTGCGAGAACCGCTGGAATCGATAGTCGAAGCCCGCTTCTGGCGAGATCCCTCCGGGAGATTATGCCAGTGGAATATATGAGTGTGAACGGAGGCGTCCCGATAGGCGTGATGAATGATATCGAGACTGAGAGCGCGCAGACGAGAACGAGCAATCTCGGATCGACCATGAGCTCATCCGACATGCCGATGAGGATCGGAGCCAGTATCGCAGCAGTAGCGGTATTGCTCATGAAGTTGGAGAAGGCGATAGACACCAACGACACGACGAGCATGATGATGAATATGTGGAGGTCACCCGTTAGCGAGACGAGCACGCCGGACATCCATTCAGCCGCGCCTGACTGCTGCAGTCCTTCACCCAGGGCAAGGCCTGCTCCGATGATTAGGAATATGTCCCAGGATATCGCTCTGGCGTCCTGCCAGTCAAGGGTTTTGCTGGCGAACAAGAGGACCGCGGCGCTGAGGGCGACGATCGCGGCGCTCATGAAGCTTGCCGGAAAGCCGAACATGGCGCCTATGTCCGCCCCTGCGATCCACAGGATGACTGTTGGGACGAATATACCCAGGGTCTTCTTCTCGCCCTGGGAGAGGGACCCCATCTCCGCCAGCTCCTTGCTTACGGAGGATATGTTCAGCGTCCGTACTTTCACGGGAAACATGCGCTTGAGCAGGTACCATGACAACGAGAGAAGGACGATGCTGGCCGGGAGGCCAATCTTCATCCAGTCGACGAACGTCCACGTGGCACCGTCGACAGCCAGTCTCTGAGCGAGGAGGGAAGACGCGACAGCGTTGGGGGCGGAACCGGTTATCGTCGCCATTCCGCCCAATGCCGAGCCTATGCCGACCCCGAGAAGGAACAGTATGGACAACCTGCCCTTCTCCTCGCCGGCCCTCGCGGCGATGCCGAGGACCACAGGGATCATCAGCGCAACCGTTGCTGTGTTGGATATCCACATGGACAGCACGGCGGCGACGATCATGAACGAGAAGAGTATCTTGCCGACGTCTCCGCCGAACCGCGCGACGATCGTGTATGCTAACCTGCGGTCGACGCCGTGCTTCCTGAACGCCTCCGCCATTATCAGGCCTCCCATCAGGAGATAGACCACAGGGTCAGCGAACGGCCTGAGTGCCTCGTCGGTCCCGAATATGCCGTAGAAGGTGAGAAGGACTGGTACGAGAAGGGCCGTCACCGGCAAGGGAAGGCCGCCAAAGGTCCAGAGCATTGAGACGCATACAAATATCGCCAAGGCGTACTGTACCTGAGCATCCAGCGGGAGGGGGATCACTGTCAGGAGAAGCAGGACGAAGAACGGCAGGAATATCTTGATTGACCGTTGCACCATCTTCGGCAGTCTGGCGAAGAACCTGAAGAAGGTGGGAGTGACTTCGATTATCTCATGGCCAATCGTCTCTATCGCGCTCGCGATTGGGATCTCCCTCAGCTTCTTCTCTCTCATCCAACGTCAAGTGAACCGTTGCTTGGTATTTCAAATTCATGCAGGTCACTAGGCGCATGGCCTGGAGACGGACTCCATACTATCCTTAGCGATGGCGAGCGCTCTGTGGTTGCCAGCCATCTCTGCCTGGCGGGCCGCGCTCAAGTAGTGGGTGCGGGCCGAGTCGATGTCTCCCATCTTCTCTTCGACCGTGCCAAGCCTGAGGTAGACGGCTATGAGCCCTTCACGGTCCACCATCTCTATGAGTATCTGTTCTGCCTCGCGCAGACGGGCCAGGGATTCCTCGAATTCGCCCGCGCTCTCGGCTATCATCGCGGCCTCCATCTTCCCCTTGGCTAGGAGCGTTTGGTCGTTGGCTCTCTCGGCCTCCGCCGCGTACTTGCGAAGCTCCTCTCGCGCCTCGTCGTACTCGCCCGCCAGTCTGAGGGAGTCCACGAGGGTCAGCATGAGAGCGAAGTCGCCAGAATCCCATAGTGGGCTGTCTTTGAACAGCCCGCGCCTCCGACGAAGAGATGGAGACGAGAGTCCAGACCTGCATGTCGAAATGGCTTCTTCATGCCGTTCCAACTCCCAAAGCAACTCGCAGTGCGCAGATCTGGCGTGCTTGGACTCCACTACGTCGCTGGCTCGAGCGTAGGCTGCTGACGCCTCCAGCTGCAGGTTGGCGGCTTCCTCGAGCCTGTGATACGACCTGCAGAACCGAGAGAAGTTCTCCAGCGCACGCCCCTCGCCCATGTTATCCCCGGCTGCGTGAGCGAGACGTATGGATTCCCTGAACATCCTCTCGGCGTCTCCGGGGGACCCCGTCTCCCACTCCACCATAGCTATGTTGTTCATGCAGGCCGCTTGGGCGGACCGGTTCTCCGCCCTCGCCGCTATGGAGAGGGCCTTCGCGTACGCTTCTCTGGTCCCGTCGACGTCCGCCCTTCGCTTCAGCAGCATGCCGAGGTTGAGCCACTCCCTGACTTGCCCCTCTGAGTCACCTGTCCGCTCGTATATCTGCCTTGCCCGCTCATGGGCCTCGACCGCCTTCGTCCACTGCTCGTTCTCCGCCTGCAGCCTCGCGAGGGACTCAAGGGCCACAGGGCGAACAGGGTCATCGTCAGCGAGTGTGGCGACACTTCTCTCGTAAGCGGAGATCGCGCGTTCGAAGTCTTCCTCAGTCTCCGCCAATTCGGCGATCGTGAACAGTAGCCGCGGGAGGATTTCCGCCGAGACAGAGCTCTCGTCGATCCTGGCAACGAGGGAAGAAGACTCATGTGGGAAGGCCTCGACGAACTCGTCGGAATTCTCGATGGCGAACCTGGCCGCCTTCGTTGAGTCGCCAGACTCGACGAGATGGAAGAGAGTCTCCAGATCCCATTCTGGCTCGGTTCTAGGGGTGCAGCATTCCGCAGCCTTGAGGTGAGCCAGCCGGCGACGATCGGAGCTGAGCCGTGATGAGAAGTAATCTCTCAGCAGATCGTGAATCCAGATGCCACTCTCCTGTTCGGATATCAAGGACATGCCCTTCAGAGAAGTCGCGACTTCTCTGTCACGATCAGATAGGACTTCCAGAGGCACAGGGTGTCTGAAGACAGAAAGGAGTTCCAGCAGGCCACGTTGGTCCCCGGATAAGCCAGAGTACACTTCGCTGTCGATGTAGTCGATCACGTCCCTTCTCTCCGCGGCGACCCCCTTTCGCGCCACGAGGGTCAGGAGTAGCGGGTTGCCGTGAGCCCACCGGATAATCTCCTCCCGCACTCCGTCGGAGGCGGACGCGACTATCTGTCCCGCGCTCTCACGGTCGAGTTCCTTGAGTTCCATGTGAAAGCTCTGCCTGATATCCTTCGGGACGAACTCCGGGACCGTTCTCGAAACGAGCACCAACTGGACCGAGGGAGATATCCTCGCAGCGTCAATGAGCATGGACATTATCAGCTCGAACGTCTCAGGCGCTTTGTGGACGTCGTCAATGAACAACACGGCGTCCATGGAACTCAAGTCGGAAAGAAGTGAGGGGTAGAAGTCGGACACGGGGACGTCCGACTTGAGGGACCGCGCTAGCGAGCGGCATCCGCTAGCTGACAGGAATGACGCGAGGTGTTCGGCGAAGCCCCTCTCGGAATCCCAAGAGCTCAAGGTGTACCAGAAGAGTGACCGCTTGCCGGCGAGTTCGTCGAAGACCTTGGATAGGAGGGTGCTCTTCCCAATTCCTGGCATGCCATGGACCAGTATTGTCGAGACGACCCCTTTGTCAAGGGCATCCATCAGCTCGCCGAGTGCCCCTGATCTTCCGACGAACTGTTCGACCATCGGCCGGCCGATGGACTTCTCCACCGTGCGCGGTTTCTCGACCACTTCCGCCCTCTCCAGAAGGACGGAAGGGGAGAGCGGGGCTCCGTCCCTGGCGAGGTCTGCGACTTCGAGCAGGGAGACGGTGCGGCCGCTTGCCAGAGAGGCTCGCCTGACCGCCTCGGATACCAACACCTCCTCGAACCCGCCCTCGCCGTTCCAGGAGACACTGGCCTTCATCAGGCTGGCCTGAATGCCCTCGGCAGTTCGTCTCCCTTTATCCGTCAAGAAGTACGCTCGACGTCGCCGCGGAGCGCCACGGACATGTGCCAGCCTGTCTGAGACCAGACCGTCTGACTCCAACGAAGACAACGCCCTGGACACATTGTGGACCTGGGTCCCTAGCACCTTGGCTATGCCCTCCTGGGAAACGGCCAGGGGGACCTCGGCCGAGTCGCGGTACCTGTCATTCTCAAGGAGGTTCAGGAGCAGCCTCTCATTTTGGGACATCACGAGGCGCGTCATCCGACCACCACGAACGATGATGGTGATAGATACCCCTTTCGGGTCCCATCCATAATGGCAGCCACACCGTTGAGAATACTAGTGCAAAACAGCCCTAATGGTTTATATACATACCAGCGGAGTAGAACCTCGACAATCCTTCCGAGAGGGAGGTGAAGGAAGAATGAATAAGACAGCCAAAAGCACAGTCGCACTAGCGTCGATGGCCATGTTCATACTCAGCGGGCTCATGGTCGCGGCCACAGCCTCTGCAGGGGTCTCGCTGACCGATGACCTCACCACTGAGGATGGGGCGACAACGGCGCTCGGTGGCGGAGACCACTTCTTCGTGAAGTTCGGCACCGACGCGGCATTCGGGATTGTATGGGGAACAGAGGAGACTCAGAACAACGTCTACTTCGTCGTGATCAAGGCTAGGTACCTTGGCGTCGCCGATGTGTACGATGGCGATGGCGAGCTGCTGCAGGACAACTACACGATGAAGGTCTACACGATGTACGCCGTCAAGCTCGACAGCATAGTCGAGTTCGACGATGTGGACGACAACGGAGCCCTGCAGTATCAGAGGACCTACAGCGAGATGGAAGGCGACTTCACATCCTATGTCGGACCTGAGCCGATAATCAAGAAGGTAGACCTCAACACCGCTTGGAACGCGAGTGAGGTCGAGTTCAAGGAAGTGGAAGACAACAGGTCGTGGAGTTTCGACCTCGCAGCGACCAATCTGCCTTATGTTCTCCTCGCGGAGAACGCCACCGAGGCGGTAGGTGACGGCGTCTTGAATGCCTTCAGACTCTCTTTCAACCTGGAGGCGACCACAGTCCAGGTTGACAACGCCTCGCTGCCTCAGTGGAGGATAACCGTTACGACCGGACCGCTGGGCGCCTCGACATTGATACTACCAGAGAGGATCGACGACATTCAGATAGTCGGGAACTTGATTAAGTACGATGTCAAGTGGGATCAAACGATAGAAGGCTGGGACTTCGACCCCGCCAACGAGAACCCGACGCTGATCATGGAGATGCAGAACATCGTGGGGAACTTGATCCCGCCACTGATGGCGAAATGGATGGACACGCGGCTGTTGACGTACATGAACGCCGTTGGCGTGATGACCTGCGAGTCGTCTGCAGGAACCCTCGAGGTCAACGATACGACGGGACCGTTGCCAGCCGTCAGGCAGCTCACGGCGACAAGGCTGACCTTCGGGAGCGACTGGACGGAGATCGGGGTGCTGACGTGGGTCGACGATGTCATGGTGGACGGGGAGCCGGCCATGGTCAAAGCCCAGGTGATGGCAGGGCACAGGGTTCTCGCTTTCGGCGAAGGGCAGACGAGGTTCGATGGATTCGTGGCACTGACTGGCCTGACCTTCCCTGGCGGAAGTCTGATAGTCCACGACCCGACTTTCTCGTCCGAGGCGTTAGTGGACGTCTCTTTCGTCCGGGAGAGTAGCCTGCCGATCGTGTTCATCGGCCTTGCGGCAATTGTCGTAGCCATAGTGATAGTTGCCTTGGCGGTGATATCCTCTGGCAAGGACAAGCCCAAGCGAGGAGTCAAGCACAGCTACGAGAGGTCCCGAGACTCGAAGCCAGGCGAGTGGGAGAAGTACTACAACAGGAAGTAGTTGTAAACCCTACAAACCCCTTTACGATTTTTCCATCGCCTTCAAATTAACACATCGCTTACCGCCGTTATGCCCGGCACGCTACATAGCCGTCAGTACGAGCTGAACTGACGAACGTATAAAATACGAAGAGGGCCCTAAAGGCAAGAAGCGTCAGTGAGGCGAACTGACGCTGGAGGACGAACTATGGGGGGACCAAGGAGTAGCTGCAAGAAGGTGTCTGCTGCGACAGTCGCGCTGCTCATGGGCATGGTGTCCTGCGCCTGGCTTGTTGTCGCGCACGAAGACGGTGAGCCGCTGGTGGTAACGATTCCCGCAGGGGAT
>DUGQ01000184.1 GCA_013331315.1 Thermoplasmata archaeon | reverse complement strand
CCGGTCGATCTTAAGCGACCGCAGCCGCGGGAAGACTATGAGCCGGGCCATGTCGAGCACCGGGTTGGCCTCCGTCTCCGGCGGGCAGAAGGCGTTCTTCAGCTTGCGCGACACGTCCTCGGGACCGTCGTGCATGAACACGGCGCTGTCGGGGTTGCTCTTGGACATCTTCGCCTCGACCGGGTCCATCCTCGCGCCTCCGACCAGGCTCATCAGCAGGGGCGTGTGCACGGCAATCGGCTTCTTCCAGCCGAGCTTCTCCGCGACGTCCCTCGCGAGCATGTGCGCCCTCCGCTGGTCCATGCCCGAGTAGGCTATGTCCACGTCGAGCTGGAATATGTCAGCCACCTGCATCGGAGGATACATCACCTTCGACGCGTCGATCTCTGCCTCGTCCTCGTTCCTGCCCATGATCGTCATCGCGCGCTTGAGTCGCATGAGCGAGCTCGCCTTGCAGATCCTGATGAACCGTTCCCAGTAGTCGAGCTTCTCTATCAGCTCGGAGGCGTACACGAACTTCGCGGACTCGTCGACCCCGAGCGCTAGGAAGCAGTCGCGCATGTACTCCCCGCAGGAGCGTATGCTGTCGATGTCCCCGCCCAGCTTGTCGTTTATCATCGCGTGCCAGTCCGCAAGGAACACGGTGACCCCGACGCCAGCCTTCTGCATGTCGGCTATCTTCGATGCCGTGATCATCTGCCCTATGTGCACGAACCCGCTGGGCTCGTAGCCGATGTAGGCGGTCGGCTTGGAGTTCGTCTCGAGGAGCGACCTGAGCTCCGCCTCAGTGACTATCTCCAAAGCGTCCCTGGTGACGAGCTCGAGCCTGCCATCGACATCCATCGTTCCGCGCCTCAGACCGATAAGACTGCGATGCCGGAAAAAGCTTTGTGGACGAAACCGTGCACAGAAAGGTTAAGAGGGGGGCCCGCATTAGCTTCATTCCCGTCGCATGCACGGCAGGGAGAGGTTAGATGTCTATCTCCAATCTCAGGAACGGAAAGATGATTATCAAGGTCTCGGATGTGAAGGACGTTGCAGGCGATGGCTTCAGGATCTCCGAGGAATTCTACCGCGAGCTGGACCGCGAGGTCCACGTGATGATAGAGAACGCAGCGAAGAGGGCGAAGAAGAACGGCAGGAAGACGCTGAAGCCGTACGACCTCTGAGAAGTCTTTTTCGCCGGGACGAGGCCGGTGTTCCGATGACGGACGAAGGCGACGACAGGCTCGAAGGCAGCGGGAGCAGGCGAAGGAGGCGCGGCCCCGCCGAGCCCGTGTCCGTCTGGAAGGAGAGGGAGAACCTCGACGGGAAGATCGTGGAAGCCGGCGTGATCATCCTCAGGACATCGGGGTGTTCGCACTCGAAGGACGGCGGCTGCACGATGTGCGGATACAACCTCGAGTCTTCTGAGGACGTGTCACAGGCCGACCTCGTCGCGCAGTTCAGGTCGGCCTCGAAGCGGCTCGAAGACACGAGGATGCTCAAGTTGTACACCTCCGGCTCGTTCCTCGACGACCGCGAGGTGTCGCCCGAGACGAGGGAGGAGATCGTCGGCTGGTGTAAGGAGCACGGCCAGCGCTTGCTGTTCGAGTCTAGGACCGAGTACATCACAGCGGAGAAGATGGGATCGGTGCTCGGGACGCACGAGGATATCGAGGTGGCGATAGGCCTCGAGAGCGCGAACGACAAGGTGCTCAAGTACGCGATAAACAAGAACATGACGGTCGCGGACTTCGACCGCGCCGCGACGACGGTGAAGTCGGCGGGCGCGAAGCTGAGGGCCTACATTCTTCTCAAGCCGCCTTTCCTTACAGAGGCGGAGGCGATCGAGGACGCCATCTCGACCGGCAGGGACGCGGCCCTCAAGAGCGACACGATCTCCATCAACCCGGTCAACGTCCAGAAGGGCACCGTGGTCGAGCGGCTGTGGAAGACTTGGTCGTACAGGCCGCCGTGGCTCTGGAGCGTGATCGAGGTGCTGAACGCCTCCGCTGAGCTGGACCGGAAGGTTGTTTGCGACCCCACAGGCGGAGGGAAGGAGCGTGGAGCGCACAACTGCGGAGGATGCGATGACGACGCGCTCACGGCGATTCGAGACTTCTCGCTGAACCAGACCGGCGCAAAGATCGAACTCGACGATTGCGAGTGCAGACAGCTGTGGGAGACGGTCAGAGAACTGGAGGGCCTCGTGGTAGGCGGGACGCCAGACCTACAACGACTGTATCGGGATCGGTCGAAACGTCGACCCGAACACCATTGAAATACCCGCACGGCATTCTGCGTATCTGCGAGGGTTCGAATTGGGGGAATCCAATAGGAAGAGTCACTATTCCAGTCCATCATGGTTGACCAAGGGCGAAGGGGTGATCAAGCCTGACTTCACAGGTGAGCGGCTCAGTGTCCGGAACGCCATCATATGCTACGACGACAATTTCTATCCCAAGCTGATCAGCGTCTTCGGCCGCAAGGGCTCGCGGGAAGCGCCGGGGTTCAACGGCTCGCACGAAGGCAGGATCATCGGCGATGTCGCGATATTCAGAGCGTACCCAGGAGCCCCGGCGTCTGGCATGATGATGGAGGAGGCGATAGCGGCAGGCGCCGAGAACATCCTCATGCTCGGGCTCGCGGGCTCGATCTCGCCCAAGGTGAGGATGGGCGACCTCGTCATCCCGACCTGGGCGATCAGGGAGGAGGGGTTGTCCTATCACTATCTCCGCCCGGAGGTCGTGCCGAGGCCGTCCCCCAAGTTGCTGGGCAGGTTGAGATCCGCGCTGGAAGGGGTTCCGCATCATGAAGCAGGCGTCTGGACCACGGACGCGGTCTTCCGGGAGGTTCCGTCGAAGCTGAGGCGTTACGCGAAGGCGGGGGCGCTCGTCGTCGAGATGGAGTGCTCCGCGTTGATGGCCATCGCCAAGTACCGCAAGGTGGAGTTCGCGGCGCTGATGACCATCACCGACGAGACTTTCGGAAGGGAATGGAGGCCGGGGTTCGACAAGGATGTCGTAATGAGGGCTTGGCTCGTCGCGTGCGAAGCCGCGAAGAGGACCTTCAGCGCTGGTCGAGGAGGACGGGGATAACCCCGGTGTCCGTGCTACAAAGGTTTTTCAGTGAGCACGGAGCTTAGAGTGCCAGAGGTCGGCGAATGAGCGAGTACGAGGTACGCAGGGGACATCAGGGGAACATCGCCCCGGAGAAGCTGAAGGAGCACATGCAGGAGATCTTCGGAAACGCGGAGCAGAAGGGCGAGAAGCTCGTCTCCTCATTCGGTGCCCTGAAAGAGCTCCGGGCCTGGCAGGGTGGGAAGAACATCCTCTGCGTCGAGACGGAGATGGACCCGAGTGTGGCGGATGACGTCGCGGCGAAGACGATCAAGGCGTACAACACGTTCCTCGAGAGAGCGACTGGTTACAACGCGAAGGAGCGGGGCAAGCGGGCGCAGAAGAAGGCCAAGGAGGGCAAGGCCTAGACGCCTCCCGCTTGAAGGACGCTCACTTTTATATACAAGCACCCCATTCAGCAGCTTTGCGATACCGAGGCGGTATCGACCAGACGCCATTTGGGCAATGCACTTGAAGGCACCCCAACACTCGCGCTGAACACGGTTTTCAGGCGCGCACGAGGCGTCACGGTCGAGAACAGAGTGCCTCGACTCAGTACTCGATTGACATCGAGGACATCGAGCTAGGCGTATCTAGCTTCGAGACGAGGGATTGCACATGCCAACAAGGAGACGTCCAAGGAAGGGCTCGATGGGCTACTCGCCCAGGAAGAGAGCCAGAAGCATAACCGCCAGGATATCCTCTTGGCCAGAAGGCGAGGGGGATGCCGCCAAGCTGCAGGGGTTCGCCGGGTACAAGGCGGGGATGACGCACGCGTTCATCGTGGATTACAGGCCCAAGAGCACGACCGCTGGCCAGGAGATACAGGTGCCAGTGA
>DUGQ01000131.1:2412-2819 GCA_013331315.1 Thermoplasmata archaeon | reverse complement strand
TTGGGCGATGTCAGGGTCCTCGTCCCCAGGTCGGTCCTCGGGGAGCTCGAGAGGATGGGCACCAAGGAAGCGAAGGCCGCGCTCGCGCTCGCCACCAAGTACGAGCCCGCGGACACGGACCTCTCGGGGGATGACGCAGTGATAGATGTCGCCGAGAGGCACTCCGCGGCCGTCCTCACGAACGACAAGGAGCTGATAGGCCGCCTTAAGAAGCGGTCGATCCCCGTGCTGCGCCTGAGGAGCGAGCGTTTCCTAGTGCTCGTCGGTGGCGGCGAGACCTGAGCACGCCCGACAGCAGCCAGGCTTACATCCTTCGGCCGAAAGGCTATTATCAGGCCTCGCTTATCCGAAGCGTGCCATGCACGAGAAGCAGATAGCCACCTTGAAGCACATCGCCCTGATGGGTG
>DUGQ01000131.1:0-2179 GCA_013331315.1 Thermoplasmata archaeon | reverse complement strand
CCAGAAGAAGCTGTGGTTCAAGCCCTACGAGGGCACCCTGAACCTTCGCATATCGAGCCCCGAACTCCCGAAGGTGGACATACTCAAGAAGTCCGAGGGGATACTGATCAAGGGGTTCGAGAAGGACGGGAGGACCTTCGGGGACGTCAAGTGTTTTCTCGCCACCATCCACAACATGGAATGCGCGGTGGTCCTGCCCGTCAGGTCGCACCACGTGGATATAATCGAGGTCATCTGCAAGTACCACCTGAGGCGCTCCCTCGGCCTCAAGGACGGGGACCAGGTCGAGCTGATAGTCTCGCTGTGACGGCCTTCCCGCCTACAGCTTCTTCGAGACGTAGTCCAGCACTGACTCGAATACCGCCTTCCCGTCGCCGGCGCCGTCCGGGCTCCTGGTCCAGTCCGGGTGAGTGTATCTGAAGAACACGCGCTCAGGGTGGGGCATCAGCCCGAAGACGTTCCCCTCTCTGTTGCATATGCCAGCGATGTTGTCCGTGGAACCGTTGGGACACCACGGGTACCCCGCGAGCTCGCCGTCGGGGTCGACGTACTTGAACACCAGCTGGTCGTTGTCATCGAGCTCCTTGACGATGGCCCTCGCCCTGTCGACGGGGAACATCAGCTTCCCCTCAGCGTGGGCGGAGGGAACGAGCGATATCTTGTCAGGTCGTATCCTCGACGTGAACACGCAGCTTCCCCTGTTGACCTTCTTCAGGAGCGTGGGCCTGCACTCGAACCTCGCCGAGTCGTTCGTGCTGAGGACCGCCTCCGGGAACTCCGTCATCACCCCTGAAATGGCGGGCAGGAGGCCTGTCTCCACCAGTATCTGGAACCCGTTGCATATGCCCAGCACCGGCNNGACATAGCCGGGAGCAGACCCGCCTCCACCAGTATCTGGAAGCCGTTGCATATCCCGAGCACGGGCTTCCCCGAGCTGACGAACTCCCTGAGGTCGTCCGAGAGCCTGCTCTTCATGCGCGCGGCGAATATCGCCCCCGCGCGCACGTAGTCCCCGGCCGAGAATCCGCCCGGGAGCACGAGCGCGTGGTAGTCCGAGAGGGACCTCCTCTCGTCCGATGAGACGTCCGTCCCCGTGAGCTGCTTGAGGTGCACCTTCTCGGGTCTCGCCCCGAGCCGCTTGAAGCACTGGTACGACTCCTCCTCGCAGTTGGTCCCTTCTATGCGGAGCACGCACACTCTCGCGTTGCTCACCTTCATCCGACCATCCTCCAGAGGGGCGAGCCGAAGCTCCGACCGAGCCTGTCGACCTCCACGTCGACCAGCTTCCTCCCGGAGCCCATGACGAGCGCTGATCCGCCCACGGTCCCCAGCTTAGTCACCTTCGTCCTCCGGTCCTTCGGGAGCTGTCTCTCCTTGCCCTTCCTCACCTCGACGAGCCAACGCGCGTTCGACTCTGAGAAGAGCTTGGCGTCGGACCTCAGGCCGCCCAGCCTGTCGAGCCGTATGTCCGCCCCGACGTCTCCGCCGATGCACATCTCCGCCGCCGCCACGGCGAGCCCTCCGTCGGAGAGGTCGTGGCAGGCGACTATGACTCCCCTCTCGATGCCGCCGATGACCACGTCCATGCCCGCTCTCAGAGCCGGCACGTCGACGTCGGGGACCTTTGACGAGTGTGCCCTCTTGATTCTGTAGTATGTGGACGCCCCCATCTCGGGGCCGGTACTCCCGACCAGGAAGATCGGGTCCCCATCCTTCTTGAAGTCCGAGGTGACGCACTTCCTGACGTCCCTCACAATGCCGCAGCCCAGGACCGTCGGGGTCGGCAGCACCGCCCCCGAATGAGCCTCGTTGTAGAAGCTCACGTTCCCGGAGGGGATAGGCAGGTTCAGCTCGCTCGCCACCTCACCTATGCCCCTGACCGCCTCCCTGAACTGCCACAGCCGATCGGGCTTCTCGGGGTTGCCGAAGTTGAGACAGTCCGTCAGGGAGTGAGGCCTCGCCCCGACCGAGGCGAGGTTCCTGCAGACCTCGTCCACCGAGGCCTTGCCTCCTCTGTACGGGTCGGCGCCGACCGCGAACGGGTTCGCGGCGGTCGCGATCGCCAGGCCCCTGAAGGATTCCTCGATCGGCTTGAGCACCGCCGCGTCCCCGTGAGACCAGTGCCCGGTCTTCCCCTGGAGCGGCTTTATCACGGTGCTGGCCCGCACCTCGTGGTCGT
>DUGQ01000130.1 GCA_013331315.1 Thermoplasmata archaeon | reverse complement strand
GGTCGCTGGAGTCCTGTCTGGCAAGAAGCTCTGTCTCGTACCCGAGGGGACGATGCGAGCCGAGCGAAGAAAGGCCTACTCGAAGAAGCCCCCGAAGTGCGGGGAGTGCTGAAACAGGGCCTTGGGTCTCAGCCGTGCTTGTCGACGAGCTACGCTTTTCGGATCACGAACGTGCCTGAGTCGCGCGAGGTCTCACGCTCCGCCTCGTCGATCGAGATCGCCCTTGAGAAGTTGGGACCATCCACCACGAAGGTCTCCAACTCTCCTCCTTCCCCAGAGACGCTGAGCCTGTGCCTCTCGCCGATCTCGCACAATTCAACGAACGCCGGTTGACCGATCTCCCGTCCGAGCCATCCCTCGTCCAGGCCGGCGGCGTATGTCCCGGACACGACGATCCTGAATCCGGCGTCGAGCATGTCCTGGAAGACCATCCGCTGGTCCTTCCTCCGGAGAGGGGAGAACAGTGGCCGCTCGAGTCGATGGCATATCTCGTTGATGCGAGACCACTGGTAGTCGGATGCTATCGCTCCCGAGACGAACCCGTCCACGTCCTCCGCGGACATCAGCTGTTCCAGGTCCGCGAGCTCCACCTCCTGCTCACCTTCGGTCTCGATCGTCCTGATATCCACATCGAGCGCCTCCGCCTGGAGCCTCGTCCATTCGATGTTCGGGCAGTGGTACATGTACGATTCTCCGGTCCGAGGGACGACGGTCAGGAGTCTGGTCACGTTCCAGCCCTGTTGCTGGAGCAGATACAGCGCGTAGACCGAGTCCTTCCCGCCGGAGAATAGGGCCGCGACATCCATTTGAGACCATCCCGTGTATCGGCCCTCTCCGAAATAACCCTTTCAACCGCACGGCCTCGCCGATTGCGTTTATGTATCTGCATTCCAATTCACACGGCGTGTACTACTGTCCTCGATGCGACCGGTCCGTCTCCAGGGAACGCTTGCTGGAGATAGAGGTCGAGCTCAGGGAGAAGTTCGGAAGGAGCTGCCTCAGCAGCATGCGCTGCCCTGTGTGTGAGACCGAGTTCATAGACCTGGAGAAGGTCGCGCCGGGAGGTGATCGGCATGTCGGAAAGGTCCGCAAGAAAGACGCGAAGCATTGACGAGATGACCAGCCCCGAGTTCGCAAGGGAAGTCAAGAGGGACCCGTTGGTCATACTCCCGTTCGGCTCGGTTGAGGAGCACGGTTCTCATCTTCCACTGGGCACGGATTCGATGCAGTGCGAGGAGGTCGTGCGGAGGATCGCGGAGAGGTTCGACGCGTTGGTGCTCCCGCCCATCAGGTACGGCGAGTGCCGCACGACGAGGAACTTCCCGGGGACAATAACGCTGCGCTCGGAGACCGTCCAGTCTCTGGCCTTCGATATCGTGAGCGAGTTGGCGAGGCACGGAGTGAAGAAGGTGCTTGTCCTGTCAGGTCACGCGGGAAGCGGTCACATGGCCGCCATCCGTCTCGGCGTCCAGAGAGCGGTGGAGGTGTCGCCCGCCGTCAAGGCAATGGTCCTGTCCGACTACGACATAGCCTATGATCTCGCGGGAAAGGAGTTCCCAAGAGACGACGGCCACGCTGGACAGATCGAGACTTCGAGGATGCTCGGGATCCGGCCGGACCTAGTCGGTCGGTCCAGACCTGTCGGAAGAACTCGCCCCCCGAAGTACATGATACTTCCGGAGCCGGAGAAGTTCATACCGACCGGGGTGATGGGCGACTCCCGCGGATCATCCGCCGAGAAGGGTGGAAGGATCGACGAGTACATAGTGGACAATCTGTCCGAAGTCGTAGCCCGGAACTTCGGCGTGAAGCCCGGTGTCGGAAAGGCAAGAGGGAGGGCGTCCAGGGAGTGATGAAGTGGATCTGAAGGAGATGGCCGCCAGGGAGGCGGTGAAGTATGTCGAGGACGGCATGGTCGTCGGCCTGGGGAGCGGCTCGACCGCGAACAAGGCCATACAACTCATAGGCGAGAAGGTGAAGGAAGAGGGCATCGAGATCATCGGGATTCCCACATCCATCGCGTCGGATCTCCTCGGGCGCGCCGTCGGGATCCACGTCGGTGAACTGGACGACCACCCCCATGTCGACCTGACCATCGACGGGGCCGATGAGTTCGACTCGAAGTTGAACCTGGTCAAGGGTCTGGGAGGCGCGCTCGTCAGGGAGAAGATGGTGGCGTCTTCGTCCAGTGTCGAACTGATCGTAGTGGACACCTCAAAGGAGGTCGACTTCCTCTGCCAGAAGGCGCCCCTGCCTGTCGAGATCGTCATGTACTCTCACAAGAGCACGATGAGGAAGCTCGCCGCGCTGGGCTGCGTCCCAGAACTCAGGATGGCCGATGACCGCCCCTTCATGAGCGACAACGGCAACTACATCGTGCACTGCGGGTTCGAGCGCATCGATGACCCGAGGGAGATGGAGGCGACGATAGCTCTCATACCAGGTGTCGTGGACAGCGGCCTGTTCGTCGATTTGGCGAGCAAGATCATCGTCGCGTCTGAGGATGGAATAAGGATTCTCGAGCGCGAGGAGCGACCGCCTCAGGGGGAAGTCTAGCTACTTCGCGAGCTCCTTGAGCTGCTTTATGTTGCTCTCGATCGTCTCGATCTTCTTCTTCTCCTCGGCCTCTATGATGTCGACGATCTTCTCAAAAGGAATCGCTAGCTTGTTCGAGTGGACTGGCCGCCCCTTGCCCTCCTTCTTGATGTCCCGCTTCGTGACCCACTTCCTCCTGCGCAGGTCCTGCATCGCGATGGACACCTCGGGCTGCCGAAGGCCCGTGGCGCTCTCTATCTCGACAGACGTCGTCTCCTCCTTCTTCCTGAGGTAGACTAGAGTCTTGGCCATGTTCTTCGACAGGCCCGTGCGCATGAGAAGCTCAACGAGCGTCTCGTCCTTCTTGGTGAGACCCTTGTCTGTCATATTATGTGCCTAGCCAATTATTTATTACCATATATTTATTGTTTACCATTAGAATTCGGATATAATATATGTACCACCGAAATAATTGGACTGGCAGAGAGGGGTTCCCCGCATACCCTCCCTGGACAGGGTGTGGCTCAAGCGGCTGAATCGGCAATGCTTTAATATGAGTTCCCGCTTACTCGTCTCCTGTCCCACAAGGCCGCTGATTGAGATGAAGAGACCTAGAGTTACAAAAGGCTACTGCCCGAAATGCAAGAAGCACACGGACCAGGAGATCGAGCGTGTCAAGACCAGGCCGAGGAGCGAGCTCAAGCGGGGTCAGAGGAGGTACCGCAGGGCGACCTCCGGTTACGGCGGTTTCCCGAGGCCCAAGTACGAGGGCCGTCAGAAGCCGACTACGAGGGTGAACCTTCGCTACAGGTGCAAGGTCTGCAAGAAGGCCTATCAGAGGCCTTGCATCAGGGCTAAGACATTCGAACTCAAGGAGGCATGACCGATGAGCGCCATCCCGTCTCCCAAGAGCAAGTTCATCAACGTCAAATGCCAGGACTGTGGCAACGAGCAGACCGCCTTCAACAAGCCCGCCACCCACGTCAAGTGTCACGTGTGCGGCGCCACCTTGGTGAAACCCACGGGTGGCAAGGGCGAGGTGCGGGGCGAGATGCTCGGAGAGGTTCAGTGATGCTCAGGAAGGCCGATTTTCCAGAAGTCGGGGAACTCGTGATCTGCAGCGTGCAGAACGTGAAGAACTTCGGGGCGTTCGTCACGCTCGATGAATACCAGGGTCGAGAGGGCTTCATCCACGTGAGGGACGTCGCGACAGGCTGGGTCAAGTACATAAGGGACCACGTGCGCGAGGGCCAGAAGGTCGTCTGCAGGGTACTCGGCGTGGACGCCGACAAGGGCCACATCGACCTGTCCCTCAAGCAGGTGAACGATCACCAGCGCAGGGAGAAGATCCAGGAGTGGAAGAACGAGAAGAAGGCCGAGAAGCTCCTGGAGATGGCCGGGAAGAAGATCGAACGGTCGCTCGAGCAGTCCTACTCCGAGGTGGGCGACAAGCTGATCGAGGAGTTCGGCACGCTCTACGGCGCGTTCGAGGAGGCCGCGGCCAACCAGGAAGTGCTGAAGTCGCTCGGCGTCGACAAGGAGTGGATTGGCGCCATCTCATCCATCGCCGACGAGAGCATCCAGCTCCCGTCGGTTACGATCGACGGCCTGCTCGAGGTGACGAACCCCGCCCCAGACGGGATCGACATGATCCGCAAGTCGTTGGAGGTAGGGTTGAAGGGGAGCGAGGCGGAGATAGACATCCACTACCTCGGGGCCCCAAGATACAGGATCACGGTCACAGCGGAGGATTACAAGGTCGCCGAGGAGGAGATGAAGGCGGCCGTGGACAGGATCGTGGACTCCATCAAGGAGACTGGAGGGACCGCGTCCTTCAAGAGGAAGGAGGAGAAGTGACAAAGACCCTCCTCAGGAGGTGTCCCTCCTGTCAGAAGTACACTCTCAAGGATGCCTGCCCTTCGTGCGGAGGCGCAACATTCATGCCAATCCCCGCCAAGTACTCACCGAGCGACAAGTACGGCGAGTACAGGCGAAGGCTGAAGAAGGAGATTTCGGGGTAGCTGAAGATGGATGATGTCGTCACTGTCTACAAGGAGAAGCCCGAGCTGAACAGGCCGATAATGATAGAGGGTCTGCCCGGCGTGGGGAACGTCGGCAAGCTCGCGGCCGAACATCTGGTCGACCAGCTGAAGGCGGTCAAGTTCCTGGAGATATTCTCGAAGTTCTTCCCACCACAGGTGCTCGTCAACGATTCTGGCGTTATCAAGCTCGTGAGCAACGAGATGTACTATGTGAAGCGGCCGGACGCGAAGAACGACCTCGTCATACTGATAGGCGACTACCAGGGTCTCACGCCCGACGGCCAGTATGAGCTGTCTGATAGGACTCTGCAGATAGCGAAGGAGCTCGGCGTCGAGATGACCTACACTCTGGGCGGGTACGGCCTCGGCAAGCTGATCGAGAGGCCAAGGGTCCTCGGGGCGGTGACCGACGAGGGACTGGTCGAGGAGATGAAGGAGTACGGCGTGACTTTCTCCAAAGGCGAGCCAGGGAGCGGCATAGTCGGGGCGAGCGGCCTACTGCTCGGCCTCGGCAAGATCCTGGGCATGCGCAGCGTCTGCTTGATGGGCGAGACCTCGGGATACTTCGTCGACCCGAAGGCCGCGCAGGCGGTGCTCGAGGTGCTCTCGAAGATACTCGAGGTGAAGTTGGACTTCACGGACCTCGAGGACAAGGCGCAGCAGATAGACATGCTGACATCGAAGCTCAAGGAGTCCGAGCCCCAGCCCGAGCCGAGGAAGGAAGACCTCGGCTACATCGGCTGAAGCGACTGGATGAGTCTCTGGATACCTCTGTTTCCCGGTCGAAAATGAAAAAATAGGGGGGAGGTAATCCTGATTCGTGAGGCGAGGAATAAAGAGTAGTTAGAGTGCATCCCATCCCGATTCTGACTACTTCTTCAGGTATTCTTCCTCGTATGTCCTTATCGACGCCAGCGTCTGTTCTGCGTGCTCGAACTTCTTCATCCTGTCGACGACGAGTTCCAGCCGGGAGTATATCAGGTCCCTGATGGCCGCGCGGATCGCCTCCGACCTCGACGGGAAATCGTCGATCTCCACGAGGAAGTCNNTAAAATTGTAAATATATAAAACTTCGGCCAATGGTTCCTCTGATGAGAAAGAATCCCGACCAGGACTCCCTCCGTGCTTCGTAATCCCTCGCCGAAAAACGATTTATATGGAATTCATGATAGGGTGCCTCAGAAGGCCTTTCTGGCAGACGTGATCCCGACTTAGCTCAGACTGGCTAGAGCGGCTGACTGTAGTGGGTTTCCCGGGGCTCCGAGCCCCGGTCGGCCGCGGTAATCAGCAGGCCCCCGGTTCAAATCCGGGAGTCGGGACCATCTCACTTCTCAGCCAATCTCCGCGCCGGCGGCGAGGATTCACGGCTAGGCACGGATAATCTCAGTGTTCTTCTCCAGCAGCGCCAGTTCCCTGGGGTCGAAGGCCCTGGGGTCCACGGAGATGATCAGCCTGGTCGAGCTGGTCATCGCGATCTCGGACCACCGATCTATGGCCCTCATCACGCGCGAGAACTCGTTGCTGGTCATCAGATACTCGACCCCGTCCACCATGACGACGCCGTTCTCTGATTTCTCCATGAAGTTGGCCAGCATGTCGGTGAGCAGGCTGAGCTTGGCCGGGTCAAGGTTGTCCTTCCCCGCGACGGACGACAGCCATATGATTGGCGTCGTCTGGAGGTAGAACTGCGACCTGATGTCGTCCGGGTATTGCCTAGTCACGACCAGTCCCTGCGCGCGGCTCGAGTACTTCGTGCAGTCCCTGCACGGGCACGGGAGCATGCAGTGCCTGCAATCGAGGCTCTCGCACGGAAAACTCTGGTCGTTCTCGCAGTCGAAGCACCTTCCCTTCAGTATGTCGGCGAATATGTCGAATGACAGTTCCGGCTTCCCCTCCTCCACGAGGTATATCCGTCTGTGGAGGAGCTCGTAGGAGGCTTTGGAGCTCGAGACAGCGACCTCCGCCGTCGGGGTCATCATGACCATCCTCCCGCTGGCGATGGCGACCGAGAAGACAAGGCCCGACACGGCTATGCCCGCGACGATCGACAGGGCCGTCACCGAGACATCGCCGATCATCCACTCGGCGTTTCCGGAGGCCTCGAGTATGTATGGGACACCGCCCAGTGCGAATATCCAGAGACCGACCAGGTAGATGAATCCCGAACGCTTCTGGACGTCGTTGGATGTCGGTCTTGAGGCCACAATGAAGATCATCGCGACTATCACCACCGCGGCGGGGTATAGCACGAGGAGGCTCACCCCGTAGGTCGAGATGGCCGCCTCGTCTGATACGATGTCGATGTCGGCGAACGCGCCGAGGGTCACTGCGATGACGGCACCAGCGATTACTATCAATGCGTACGCGTTCGGCGGGGCGAATCTGATCTCCCGCTCGACCGGGAACAGCATCGTGAGCTGCCACAGGAAGGTCTCCGCCAGGAGGCTTGAGAACACGAAGGTCATGCCGACGGTCCTCACAAGGTCTTCCTGTGTCGTATCGATGAGCGTGTACATCGCTCCTGTTATCAGGGCGACGAAGACCCCCCACATGGAGAAGAGGAACAGAAGCGCGGCTTTGGACTTGGGATTGGAGAGGAGACCCAGAAGCCCCGCACCAAGGCATATCGCCCCCGCGACCAATGATGCTAGCCAGAATACAGCGACCATCGCCTTGTCCCTCTCGTGAGTGCGTCGAACCGGGGCAGGACTCGTCGACTGATGCCCACGAGATCCCGGGATGCAGCTATCACGCCGTCGTAGCCGCCCGGACCGCTTCGAGGAGTCTCTCGACCTGGAATGGCTTCGCGACGAAGTCTATAGCTCCAGCGCGCATGGCTTCCTTCCTCAGAGCCTCCTTGACGAGCGCGCTCACCACTATGATCTTGGCCCCGGAATCCTGCTCGATGATCTTCGTGATCGCGGACAGCCCATCCATCCCCGGCATCAGTATGTCCATGAGGACGATGTCTGGCTTGAGCGCCTTGTACTTCTCGATCGCCTCAAGACCGTTGGCCGCCTCTCCCACTATCTCGTGGTCGTGTGACTCGAGGATGTCCCGGATCATCTCCCTGATGAACGGGGCGTCCTCGACGATGAGAACCTTTGCCATCCTAAGCCCTGCCTGTCCGCATGAACATCCCTATCCCTTTCCTGCAGACGTTTTAGTGAAAAGATTCCGCCCATATTAAAGTTGGCTACTGTGGTTATCGGGCTTGATACCCTCCTGCGGGCGCTCACCCCCTACTTCCTCGCGGCGACCATGCAGTGACTGACCTGTCCCTCGGGCGCGTGTGCGTTGGAATGCCTACGGCATTCCGTCTGACAGCTGAACCCCGCTGTCCAGAACCGGTAAGAAATAAATACTATGGACGGCATTAGTGTAATTTGTCCGACACTCGTCGGACTGAAGGGATGGGCAATGGTATTCGGACTGAGGAGTCGGTCTGCTCAAGACGGTCAAGCGCAGCCAGAGACCAGGAGAACGCCGTACCGACTAGCCTCCTACGAGCACGACTACGAGGGCAAGAAGTTCAAGTCGAGCACGGTCGTGTACAGCTTCTGGAGCGCGTCCAAGTACACCCTCATCCTCTCTATTGTCCTGTGGTGGCTCCCGCTCTTCGGCCAGATGATCGCGGGATATGTCGGCGGGCGAAGGGCAGGCGGGCCGTGGAAGGGTGTCGCGGCCGCGATAATCCCCGTCGCGTGTCTGTACATAGTCCTGACGGGTTTCGACAGCGGCTTCTTCCCGTCCCACGTCCTCGGCGTCGCGATCGCCCCCGCGGCCGTCTCGGCGTCGCTCAGCGAGAGCATACCGTTCATCTCGCCCTACATCCAGTTCTCGTCCGAGTACCTTGGGTCGTTCGTCTCGGCTTTGGCCGGCGCGAGCCCGTACGGGATAAACACCTACGTCGTGACAGTCGCGTTCGCCTACGTCGGGGGCATCCTCGCCGAGCAGAGCCGGCGGGAGATAGAGTACAACTCGGGCAACGTCATGTCGAACACGACTGTCCTGGTCCACGACAACGGAAAGGAACAGCGTTTCCATCCGTATCCCGAGCCCGCTCGACCAGGACTCGCGCACATGATCTCATCGCACTTGCCGTGGTCTCACGCTGGTCACGGCTCGCATCAACACGTGTACGCTTTGCCCCCCGCGCGGGCCGCCGGGGCCAAGGGATGGCAGTATGCGAACAGGGCGGCCTTCGAGAATGTGAACGGGGCGAGGCCAGGTGAGCCCCCCGCTCAGGTCATCGACGTCGAGCCCGCGAGCGCGGCCCATCGGAAGTCAGGAGGCCGGTCACACAAGAGCGGCCCCAAGCAACGCTCGTCACGAAGGACGAGGCAACACTACTCCTCGTCACGCAGGTTCTCAAACGGACCCTCGGCGCCTAGCCTTGCCGGCCCGGTGAGGTCAAGGGGGACCAGTCGGCACAGGGGCGACGCCCCCCGGTCACGCTCGTCGTCACTGCGCTTCGCGCCTAGCGACCAGAAGTCGGTCAAGAGAGCGCGGAAGGCGATAGAGCGCGAGTGGGGATCAAGGTCACGGTTCACGGCGCCTCAGAGGAGGACGCCCGTGGAGTTCGTCGACGACGAGGACTTCGTCGAGCCCGCGTCGTCCGCGCCATCGCGCCAAAGCGCGAGGGGGCACGAGCGCCATCCCCAGAAGCAGCGATGGGACACCATCTGATCTCGACGACGCCTCGACGACGATAGTGACAGGCGAACGTATTTATCCACATAGTCGTTCGCCGTCGGATGGAGCGGCCAAGGTCGTTCCAGCGGCGTTCAGTGAATCGCACGGAGCTGGTGGACATGTTCTGCCCAAACTGCAAGTGCCTGATGTTCCCGAAGGACGGAAAGCTCGTCTGCAGGAGATGCGGAGCCGAGCACGAGACATCCTCTTCCGCGAAACCCGAGGTAATCACCCACAAGGGGCGCGACCGCGAGATGGCGGTCATCGAGGATATCTCGGGGACGCTCCCGACGGCCGACGCCGAATGCCCGAGCTGCGGCCACATGAAGGCCTACTGGGTCTTGAGGCAGACGAGGGCCGCCGACGAGCCGGAGACCAGGATATACAGATGCGTGAAGTGCTCTCACTCGTGGCGCGAGTACTAGTGCGCTGGATGTGTGCGCAAAGCTATTTAAAACTAAGAAGGATTACAGGTGTACACGGAAGGGGGGTCAATGTTTCAGGCGAGAGCCAGAGCTGAAGTGTTGAAGGAAGTCGTCAATGTAGTGTCGACCCTTGTGGACGAGGCGAAGTTCACGATGAACTCCGACGGTCTCACGCTGAGGGCTGTCGACCCAGCGCACATAGCCATGGTCGACCTCACCTTGGGGAAGGACGCCTTCGAGGAGTTCAAGGCGGAGGAGAGCGAGATAGGCATAGACATAGACAAGCTCAACCAGTTCCTCAAGCTGTCCAGGGGAGACGACGTGGTAGACATGAAGCACGACGAGGAGAAGCGCAGGCTCAAGATCGTCGTGGGCGACATCACGAGGCACATGAGCCTGATCGACACGACGGGCATGAGCGATCCCAAGGTTCCGAACCTGGACCTACCCGCGTCCGTCACGGTGAGGTCCGAGGACCTCATGCAGGGGATAAAGGCGAGCGAGACCGTGTCTGACCATATAGCGCTCGTGGCGAGCCCTGAGGGGTTCGAGATGAGCTGCGAGGGCGACATGGATCAGGTGCACTGGAGGAAGGCGAAGAAGGACCTATCCTCGCTCAAGGCGCAGGGCAGCGTCAGGAGCCTGTTCCCCCTGGAGTACTTCTCCAACATGCTCAAGTCGGTCTCCTCGGGCAACGAGGTGACCATGCATCTCGGAAGTGATTATCCCGTCCGGATGGAGTTCAAGATCGCCGGCGGGAAGGGTGAAGTGAGGTACCTCCTTGCTCCAAGAATCGAGAGCAGCGACTGATTTGGGTGGGTTCTGCGAAGGGACGTCAGCGGTTGTGTTCCAGCGGACGCCCGCCCCGGGGGACGCGCGGGACTGACCGTGGGCTGATATGGCATGAAGAGGCTCAGGATCGGGGTTCTGGCATCGGGCGGCGGGACGAACCTTCAGGCGATAATCGACTCGTGCGAGCGAGGCGAGATAGACGGGGACGTCGTCGTCGTGATATCCAACGTACCCAACGCCGGCGCTCTCGAGCGGGCTAGGAAGCATGGGATAGAAGTCTTCTGCTTCCCGAGCGATGGCATGACGCGCGAGCAGCACGAGGTCGATGTCATCGAGTGCCTCGAACAGCACGACGTCGGCCTGGTATGTCTCGCGGGCTATCTCAGGATGCTCACGCCGCTCCTCATAGACAAGTATCCAGGCAGGATCCTCAACACACACCCTGCCCTGCTGCCGTCATTCGGCGGCAAGGGGATGCACGGGCTCCACGTGCACAAGGCGGTCATCGACTACGGCTGCAAGGTCTCCGGTTGCTCGATCCACGTCGTCACCGCCGAGGTCGACGGAGGCCCGATCGTGCTTCAGAAGGCCGTTCCGGTACTCGAGGACGACACTCCCGAGACGCTCCAGGAGCGAGTGCTCAAGGAGGAGCACAAGCTGTACCCGCGGGCCGTTCAGCTGTTCGCCCAGGGCAAGGTCAAGATCGACGGACGCAGGGCTAGGATTCTCGAGACATGACCGGTACATGTCTTCTCCGCCCCTGGAAAAGCTTAAACTACTGCGACCGTTATCCGGCACTTGAGTCACATCATCGCCAGGAGAGGTTGTCTTGGAGATATACGACGGTGAGTTCATAGCCGAGCTAGAGGCGATCGCGAAGAGGGTCAGGGCCCACTCGATCAGGATGATCTACAATGCGGGTTCCGGCCATCCCGGCGGCTCGCTCTCAGGGGCGGACATCATGGTCGCCCTTTACTTCCACGTCATGAAGCACGACCCCAAGAGACCCGACTGGCCGGAGAGGGACCGGTTCGTCCTCAGCAAGGGCCACGCCGCTCCGGCGCTCTACGCGGTACTCGCGGAGGCGAAGTACCTGCCGGAGAAGGAGCTCGAGTCCCTGAGGAAGATGGGGAGCAGGCTTCAGGGCCACCCGTGCATGCGCAAGACGCCTGGGGTCGAGATGTCGACGGGCTCGCTCGGGCACGGGTTGGCGGCGGGCAACGGGATGGCTCTCGCGGCCAAGCTCGACCGCAAGCTGTACAGGATATACGTGCTCTGCGGGGACGGCGAGATGGACGTCGGCGAGACCTGGGAGGCGGCGATGCTCGCCTCGCACTACAAGCTCGACAACATCACGATGTACATAGACAGGAACAAGCTGCAACTGGACGGCCCGACCGAGAAGATAATGTCGCTCGAGCCCCTGGCCGACAAGTGGAAGGCCTTCGGGTGGCACGTGATAGAGATAAACGGCCACAGCATGAAGGAGATAATCCAGGCGACCAACGAGGCGAGGAGCGTCAAGGGACGGCCCACGGCCATCATCTGTCACACGATCAAGGGCAAGGGCGTGAGCTACATGGAGGGCTCGCTNNATGACCTGGAAGTGGGAGAGCCAGAGGAAGCAGTACGGCCGCGCCCTCGTGGAACTCGGCAAGGAGCGGAGCGACATCGTCGTGCTCGACGCCGACCTGTCGAGTTCCACCCGGACGGCGGACTTCGCGACGGCGTTTCCGGAGAGGTTCTTCAACTGCGGGATCGCGGAGCAGAACATGATCGACACCGCCGCTGGACTGGCGGCATCGGGCAAGACGGTATTCGTCTCGACCTTCGCCGTGTTCGGCACGGGCAGGTGCTACGACCAGATCCGGCAGTCCGTCGCGTATCCCAAGCTCAACATCAAGATAGTCGCCTCGCACGCGGGAATCACCGTGGGCGGGGATGGCGCGTCCCATCAGATCATTGAGGACCTCGCGCTGATGAGGGTCCTCCCCAACATGACGGTGATCGTGCCAGTGGACTCGAACGAGACCTACAAGGTCGTCAAGGCCGTCTCGAAGACGAAGGATCCCGTGTACGTTCGCATCGGACGTGCCGATGTCCCGACCGTCACGGACACGGATTCACCCTTCGAGATGAACAAGGCCAAGGTCATGAGGGACGGCGAGGACGTGACGCTCATAGGCTGCGGGATAATGGTCTCGAAATGCCTGGAAGCGGCGGACGAGCTCGCCAAGCACGGCATAGACGCTCGCGTCATCAATCTGCACACCATCAAGCCACTGGACGAGAAGACGATAGTGAGGGCGGCCCGCGAGACGGGCGGGGTGGTGACGGCCGAGGAGCACAGCGTCATGATGGGCATGGGCAGCGCCGTCGCGATGTGCCTGGTGGAGAACTTCCACGTGCCGATGAAGCGCGTGGGCATTCCAGATGTGTTCGGCGAGTCGGGCGCGTGCACCGAGCTGATGGAGAAGTACGGGCTCACGATCGAGAACATAGTCGAGGCCGCGCATGACGTCTTGAAGAGGAAGAAGTGAGGTGGGCCAATGAAGATATTCATCGACACGGCGAACCTGGAGCACATCCGTGAGGTCAACAGCTGGGGCATACTCGACGGAGTCACGACGAACCCGTCGCTCGTCGCGAAGGAGGGCCGGGACTTCGAGAGCATCATCAAGGAGATATGCTCGATAGTCGACGGGGACATCAGCGCCGAGGCCGTCTCCCTGGACGCCGAGGGCATGATCAAGGAGGCGCGCGAGCTATCAAAGATGCATAAGAATGTCGTCGTGAAGATACCCATGACCGCGGAGGGTTTGAAGGCCGTGAAGGTCCTGTCGAAGGAAGGCATCAGGACCAACGTCACGCTCGTCTTCTCGCCGAACCAGGCGTTGCTGGCCGCGAAGGCGGGGGCGACCTACGTCTCGCCGTTCGTTGGAAGGCTCGACGACATAAACCACACGGGCATGGACCTCGTGCGAGACATCGTGGAGATATTCCACGTGCACGGGTACGCCACGCAGGTCATCGCGGCGAGCATAAGGCACCCGCTTCACGTGACCGAGGCCGCCATCGCGGGGGCGGACGTGGCGACGATACCCTATGATGTCCTGAAGAAGATGATCAAGCACAACCTGACGGACGCGGGGATCGACAGGTTCCTGAAGGATTGGGAGCAGGTCCCGAAGAAGTGAGCCGTTGTTCCGAAAGGCTACCATATGTAAGCGGACGCGCTCGAGCGGTCGAAGCCCCTCACCAGGTCGATCGAGTACTCCTCCTTCGGCTTCCAGCCGTACACGGGATACACCAGCTTGGGCATGTACTTCGTAAGGTCCCTGGCGAGGTCCGTGACGGGATGGCTTGGGCCGAATGTCTCTCGGCTTATCTTGAGCACCATCGCCCTAGTCGCCGCCTCGTCTGTCACGCCGAGGCTGTGGATGTACTCGTGCAGCAGGACGTGGAACACGTACGGCTTGTATAGCTCGGGCTCGGTCTGACTTATCCTCGCCAGAGGCAGGCTGTTGAGGACGATGATGTTCGTCGCCACCGGATAGAACGCGCCGACGAAACCGTCCAGCCCGCCACCCAGGTTCGCCAGTCCTAACATGAGCCCCGCCCGTCCCCTGCCGGTGCAGCATCTGACCGAGGCCTTGACGAGCTCGAACACGTCCGTGACGTCGCGTGCGGTCTCGAGCCCTCTCTGGAAGCCTCTGGGGTTGTTCAACTCACCATAGACTTGTACTCCGCTCGACTTATGGACATTGCTTGACGGATGAAAGGTCCGTCCAACTCGGCAAACATGAAATACCGCAGACGGTCCTTGGGTGGCCGTGCGGTCCGATGTACTGGTGGTCGGAGGAGGCCCCGCGGGCTCGTCCGCGGCCATGAACCTAGCTCCCGATCACGACGTGGTCATCGTCGAAGAGCACGGAACCCCTGGGTCGCCGGTCCAGTGCGCCGGACTCGTCACCCCGCGCGGGGTCCCGAAGTTCGCCTCGAAGAGCATCATCTCGAGAGTGCGCGGCGCGAGGATACACTCCCCACTTGGCTTCACTTTGGCTATCGAGTCAAAGGAGCCGAGGGCTCATGTCGTCGACAGAAGAATGTTCGACTCGATTCTGTTCGAGAGGGCGGTGATGCGGGGGGCGATCCCGATCACCCGTTCAAGGGTCGTGTCCGTAGTTGACTCCGGAGACGCAGTCGAGGCACGTTTGGGTGGCGACTCCGAGGACAGGGCCATCTCCGCGTCAGTCCTCGTAGGCGCTGACGGGCACAGGTCCGTATGTCGGGAAGCCGCCGGCCTGCGCCGTCCCAAGCACATCGTGCGCGGTATTCAGGTGGATCTGAAGGGGTTGGACAAGGACCCCGAGTTCGTCGATCTTTACCTGGGCTCGAAGGTAGCGCCCGGGTTCTTCGCGTGGGCTATTCCCGCCGGCGAGTTGACCCGGGTGGGATTGTGCACCTGGGGTGAGGGAAACCTGCCATCAACGTATCTAAAGAAGCTGCTATCCAGGCCCGAGTTCGCGGGCGCGAAGGCCGTGGCGAAATCGTCCGGCCGCATACCGATCGGCGCGGGCAGGTCCGCATCGTCCGGAAGGATCGTCCTCGTCGGGGACGCGGCCTGCCACGCCAAGCCGCTGTCCGGGGGCGGCGTGTTCACCGGCCTGCGTGGGGCCGAGCTGTCCGCGGGCGTGGTGAGGAGCTTCCTGGAGGACCCGGAGGAACACGCGTTGTCCGATTACGATCCCTTGTGGCGGGAAGCCTTCGGCACGGAGCTGACGCGTGCGTTCAGGATTAGGAAGGTGTTCCTCACGCTCACCGACCGGAAGATGGACCAGGCCCTGCGTATGTTCGACGAACCCGACCTGAGGGAGCTCATAGAGAGGACGGGCGACATCGACTATCCGTCAGCGCTTTCGAAGAACGTGCTCAAGCTTGCCCCTAAGCTCGCCCAGTTTTCCCCTCAGCTGATAAAATCGCTTCTCTAGCTTGGGATATCTGCCAGGGTTGTCGAGCACGAAGTAGTACGTCGCCATGAACGCCGTGCCCACGCAGGCTACGACGAGCAGGGCCAAGGGCCATCTAGGGATTGGTATCTTGAGGCCGAAGGACGAGTCGGGGATTATCCCGTCCACGCCTAGCTCGTGCATGTAGGTCAGGTTCACGATGCTCTTGTCCGGGTCGAACGAGACCATCTCGTCCCACTGCTCATCCGTGAAGTATCCTCTCGACTGCAGCGCCACGAGCGTGTCGTTCCCTTCGAACTGGAATGTCATCCGGAACCGTACGAAGTAGGTGCTCTGGAGGAAGTAGGATCCATGGGGCGTGTCCTTGTCGGTCCGAATGGTGAGGGATACGCTCTCGGTCGAATCGAGTGTCAGCTCCTCGAACTCAATAGTCGTCTCGGTACTGCCGTCGTCGAACACGGGCGGTCTGTCGAACTCGTCGTCGACGTCCCGAACCTCCTCCTGGGTCGCGTACCTGTATATGCCTACTTCGAGACTGAGGTTCACGATGGCGCAGTCAGGATCGTCATAGGGGTTCGACACGTTGAACGCGAAGACCAGCGCGTCCCCTGGGGCCACTGTCGGGGTCACGAAATCTGACAGGACGTTGTTGGCGTACTGCGGCACCCCCGGGTCGGGGACAGAGGCGCACGCCTGGCCCTGCATAAGGAGGAAGACGACAAACGGGAAGGCCAGCCAAGCTCGTCTCATGCTGAGCGAGGAGAACCCCTAGGAGCTATATGTTTTTTCGTGACATCTGATTCGCCGAGCCCGTCCGTTCGCAAACGCTTTCTACGCGTGCTCTCCTTGCATGTATGTGAAGGGCATAAGGGTCGGCCGGACCCGCGCGGAGGAGCTCAGGCGCCTTCTGACAGCTCAGGCGTTGGTCGACACGACGCGCGCGATAGTCGATGACGCGGACTTCGTGGTCATACCACTCTCCGGAGAAGTCGGGATCGGCTTGGTCGAGAGGTATGACGCCGCCATCGTCGAGCGGGAGTTCGTGTTGAGGCCGCACCGCGTCGATCCGATAGACCAGATTAGAGAGGCGCTGTCTCTCCCGCCCGACCTGGAACGGCGGCTCCCATCCAGATGGGAACTGTTCGGGGATGTGCTCGTCCTGCGTCTCCCGGCGGGGCTGGACGACCGCGAGGGGGAGGTGGCCGCCGCGTACGCCTCCGTCCTCGGGGCGAAGTCGGTCCTCAGGAGCGAAGGAGGCATACGGGGCGACCTGAGGACACCGGTCGTCCGCCTGATTCACGGCCGCGACACCGTCACTAAGCACTTGGAGAACGGCGTGTTCTTCAAGTTCGATGTCTCAAAGCTCATGTTCTCATCAGGGAACGTCGACGAGAGAGCCCGCGTGGCCGGAATCCGCTGCGACGGCGAGCACGTCGTGGACATGTTCGCGGGCATCGGTTACTTCTCTATCCCTCTGGCAGTGCATCAGAGGCCCGGCAGGGTGATAGCGTGCGAGTTGAACCCTGTCTCCTACGAGTACCTAGTCCAGAACATCTCTCTGAACCAGGTCGAAGGGGTCGTGGAACCGGTTCTGGGGGACAACAGGTCGTTGGAGGGGGAATCCGTCGCCGACAGAGTATTCATGGGCTATGTCAAGACCACGCACGAGTACCTGGACACCGCGTTTCGTCTGATAAGGGACGGCGGGACGATATACTATCACGAAACCTGCCCATGCGAGCTGCTGCCGGACAGGCCGATGGATCGTCTCAGAGCGGCCCTGCCCGACGGAAGACTCGAGGTGCTCGCGCTAAGGGAAGTGAAATCCTATTCGCCCGGCGTGAGCCACGTCGTCGTGGAGGCCAAGGTGTTCAAAGACGCGTGAACTCTTCCGTGACCCCGGCCTCTCGCAGGAACGCGACGAAGGCCGAGTGATGCTCGTCCGGGCCTTTGCTCTGAGTGAGCTTCTTCGCGAACTTCTCGAGGTGCTTGCCGAACTCCTTCTCTTCGTCTGTGAGCCGCCAAGCTCTCGTCGTGATTCCGAATGACAGGTCGAAGGCATGCATGATCGACCTCTTCCTGTGGTCTGTGGAGTTGTCGGCCTCGATTATCGCGCTTGCGGCCGTGGATCCTCCCGACTTGTACGCCCTCGCCACCTGGTCCACGAAGCTACCGTAGGTGCTCAGCCCTTCGTAGCGGGGGATCTTGGAGTCCACTGCCTCGTGCTCAGACTTCTTTGCGGCCCTGCGGATGATCTTCATGGGCGATTTCGCCGCCTCTTCACTGTCGTCGAAGTATTTGTCCGCGATATCCTCCGACACAATGGCTCTGAGCGCCTTCTTGCCATGGTCGGTCCAATAGCTGGCCATCAATTTGTTGACCGTGTCTCCAGGATTCGCGACGACCGGACGGCCGACATCTTCCAGAAGGCCCTTCAGGGCCTTCGCCTCGAGCGGGTCGTCCGTCATGGACGAAACGAAGGCCTCCAGGTCCTCGCCGAAGCACCTGTCTCCCTTGACGAAGACCCTGTCACTCTTCCTCGCGAGTTCTTCCTCGACATCCTCCATGTGCTTGTCGATCAACTCGCGGTCCCCGATCTTGCCCGAGGAGTAATCCTCGAGGATGCTCCTGGCGATCGGGAGGTCGAGAAGCCCCTCACACCCAGTCGCCCCCGGCTCCATCTTCAACGGTCTCTTGACCGAGACCTCGATGTTGTCCAGGACGTTCGGGACCGCCATCCCCTCCGCGAGCTTCGAGAGGACGTTCTTCGTCCGCGTCGCGCAGGCGTCGCACAGGAACACGGTCCTGTCGGCCCCGACCCACGAGTACTCCACGTGGTTAGCGTGTTGCGGGTCGTGGGGGCAGTGGTAACCGCGCTCGTCCTCTCTTGTGGCGCCCACGGCCTCAGCGGCTATCTTGATGTAGTCGGAGGGTGGCTTGGGCGTCCTGCCCGTGCACACGAAGCTGTCCCCGTACGAGTAGAAGTGAAGACGTCTCTTCTTGACCAGGTCCAGCACCGAAAGCACCCTCCACTGCGGAGAGTCGTAGTTCTGGACCCCTATGAGCTTCTCCCGCGAGGTCTTCCCCCTCAGGGCGAACATCGCCGTTCCCCTGGGATACTTGGCCGATGCCAGATAGGGGGCTTTCTTCTCATGCGCCAGCCCGATGGTCGCGGCGTAGGCCCTGGCCAGCTTGTCCCCCTTCGCGGCGAGCTTCTCGAGCCTCCTAGGGTCCTCCTTGAACTTGGCGACACGCTCGAGGTGCAGACGAGTCCGAATGAACGGGCAGCCACGGCACTTCTCCGAGCAGGTGGGCAGCACCAGCTCGTGGTCCTCCTTGAGCGCTTCGGCTTTCGCGATCAGGTCCTTCTCCCGGACCTTGGAGGTTATCCGGGCGTTCACCCTGAGCCTCATGTTCTTCTTGTTGATCGGCATGTTCGCGTCTCAAGATACAGGCGATAGTAATAGGCTTTTTCGACGCTACGGACTGTGTCTGACGACCTCGTGTCCGCAAAAGGTTATTAGTCTGGCCAAGCAATAGGGAGACTGCTGGAAGCGGATGGGGTAGATGTCGCAGGAAGAGGATTTCGCCAAGGGTTTTCTGAGGGGGTTCCAAGAGGGCCTGCGAGACGCTTGGGAGGAGATAATCAAGCTGTCTACCAAGGGCTACACGTCGAGAGAACTCCAGATCATGGCGAAATCCAAGAGATCAATGCTCTCGCAGAGGGTGAACGAGAAGGCGGAGGAGCTCGAGCGGATGCTCGGCAAGAAGATATTCTCGCAGGAACAGGTGAGGACTGAACCCCCTCGACCCGCGAAGGTGGAGCTGGCCCCCGGCTGGAGTTACGTCGTCCGGGAGGAGCGGCCCGACCGGAGCTTCGCGATGTTCTCGAAGCTGCTGTCGTCGGGAGGGCGTGGGCTGTGCATCTCGAGGACTCACCCGGACACCCTGAAACAGAAGTACGGTTTCGAGGCGCAGAGCCTATGGCTCACGAAGACCGAGTCCCCTCAGGCCAAGAAGGGGCCCAAGGGGTTGGAGTACGTGTCGCCGAACAACCTCGCCCACCTGGCCTCTGCGATCAGGGATTTCCTCGCAAAGGACGAGAGCGGCGTCGTCATAATCGAGGGACTCGAATACCTCAACACCCAGAACGACTTCAAGAGCGTCCTCAAATTCATCCAGCTGATCAACGAGCAGGTTGTCCTGGACAAGGGTTATCTGCTCGTCCCGGTCGACAAGGCCACGATGGACGCCAGGGAGTTCTCCCTCGTCGAGAGGGAGATGAGCCAGGTACTTTAGCGGGTAGACGATTCGCCCTGCAGATCGCCCCGTGCGTCAAGAGGCGTTTCGAAAACGTACATCCTAGATTCGGTAATAGTATCGCTCGCCCTTCCAGGAATGCGTTGACTGAGCATAGCTTATATAGAGTGAATGCGGTGGGTCGTCCCGACGCCGTAGCAGTCGACATACGACTCTATCTGAATGATCATGTCCACACGCCCGCTGTTGGGGGGAATTGATGGTGATTCCGGGAATTGGAACAGCTAAGTCTGCTAGACGTAAGCCTGGGTTGAGGTTTCTCTCGTTCATCGCTTGCCTTCTTATGGTTGCCTCGGGCATCGCCGCCACATTCTTGAACCCGGACGTGGGTGATTCGCCACTGAGAGGGCACATCTCCGCGGTCACAATAGACTCCTTCACCGTCAACGGCGGGACCTCGGCAACGGTGTACATCGGCGAGGAAGTGACTTTCGAAGCCTCCGCCCACGCTGATTCCGGAACCCAGCTCATCTTCACAATATTCTATGATGCGATACTCGATCTCGAGCAAACCCCCAATCCCAACAGCCCGTTCTCAGTCAACGTCACCGGCAACCCCGGTGATATCTTCACTACGTACACTTACGACCGCCTGGGTAACTTGACCAGCTTCGGAATCTCCTACTACCGCGTCAAACTGTCGGTCTTCGACGGTACGAACACTCTCAACTTGACCAGGACAGTCTACGTCAAGGAGAACTCAGCTCCTCTTTTCGAACTCGACCTCGAAGACGGGTACGTCCTGGACCCTGACGAGCAGCTCAATATGTCCATAAGGGTCCTGGACCCTGATGGTGACTCGGTCACCGTTACATGGGATTTCGGTGACGGCGAGGTCGTGACGAACGAGACAGGTCCTGCCGCGACCGGTGTGTCTGTTAGCCAGACTCATGCGTGGAGCCCTGATATCGGCCCGGGAATGGGCCCCTCGCTGTATTACTATCTTCTAGTAACGCTCGAGGACCCTTACTCCAACACGAATTCGAAGACGACTGTCATCACGATCACACTTCCCGCCAACGGCCTGCCTGTGGTGACCTTCACGGCCTCTACGAACACTATCGACCCTGAGGTCGAGATGACCTTCTACGCGAGCGCGACCGACCCCGAGGGCGAGGCTCTCACGTGGACCTTCGTGTTCAACAACACGATAGAGGATGTCGACACTGTCGTGTCGCACACCGACGCGACTGCACCGGGAACGACGGTCTGGAACAACCTGACCTACGCCTTCGAGACATCGGGAACGTACAAGGTCAGGCTGTGGGTGAGCGACGCCCTGATTCCATACCAGATACTCCCTCACAATGTCACTAGGGAAGTCAGTATGACTGTCAGAGGGAACTCGGCTCCATCTCTTACGAGTGTCATATCCATGGCTCCCGAGGCCCCGTCGATCAACACCGCCATAGGGTATGTCAATGTGATATTCACGATAAACGCATGGGACGCTGATGGGGATGTTGTTACCCTGGAATGGGACATGGACGACGGTGAAGACCCGAGGATCAACACGACCTCAGGCGGTCTGGTGGTCTATGACTTCAAACAGGTTAGGACTTTCACGGAGACCGGGATATTCAACATCACAGTCACAGCGACCGACGGAATCGAGGGACACGAAACGGCTAGGTATCGCCTGGCCACGGTGACATCCAACAACCTCCCACCCAGCGTTACTTCGCTCAACTTCTCGTACGAATCGGGCAATTTCGCTTTGCCGAATGAGAGCATCGAGTTCGTCATGACGCTCTCGGACCCCGAGTTGGACACGCTCGAGGTCGTGTGGGACTTCGGCGACAACACCTCGCTTGAGCACTTCAACCTGACGGACTATGTCGACGGCACCGCGACATGCGTCGTCAACCACTCGTACTCGTCTACTGGGAGGTACAACGTGACCATTTGGTTCACGGACAATCAGCTGGGTCTCCTGAATCACACGAAGGTCTACAACGCTGTCGTCAGCGTCAACGTCCCGAACATCAAAGTGGTCACCGGATGGAGCTGGTGGGATTACACCTCGCTTGTGCTGCTCGGTATGATACCGGTCGCGTTCTTTCTGAATCTCCTCAGGATACGCAAGATCAGAAGGAATGTCGAGAAGCAGGGGATGACCATCGAGGAGATGAAGCTCCTGCAGAGCGAGACGGTCGACGAGCCGGACGATTATCTCGACGAGGAGGTGGACTAGGATGAAGAAGCGGTCCTTCAGAGAGATCATAGCCAGAAGGCTAGTCAACGTGCTCGTGACCATCTTCGGCATCATGACCCTCAACTTCTTCCTCATCCGTCTGATGCCCGGAAAGCCCGAGCTCCAGATGTTCCCGAGGGACCCAAAGTTCGATACGGCGCTTAGGGACGCGCTGATCGACAAGTTCCATCTTCACGACAGTTACCTCGAGCAGTTCTTCTACTACCTGAAGAACACGATAACACTCGACTGGGGCACCTCCTACATGTCGAACAACCGCGAGGTCCTGGACATCATACTCCAGGACCTCCGCTGGACGATGCTGCTGGTCGGCATCTCGACCATCTTCACGATATTCATCGGCATGGCTATAGGTGCGTACTCCGCTTACAAGCGCGGAGGAGCGTTCGACCTGTCTGCCTCCGCTCTGTCGCTCTTCTTCTACGGAATGCCGGTGTTCTGGTTCGCGATCATATTGCAGGTGTTGTTCTCCTCGGAGCCGTTGGGGTTGAGCTGGTGGCCGCAGTTCCCAATCAGCAACTACTACGATACCGCAGCTCTTGGTTCGGAGTTCCGATGGACTTGGCCGATACTCCTCAGCGTGCTCGAACATCTGGTGGTGCCATCGCTCACGCTGGCGCTCGCCACCGTGGCGGGGATATCCCTCGTCATGCGTAGCTCGCTGATCGATGTCATAACTGAGGACTACATCATGACCGCCAAGGCGAAGGGCTGTTCAGACTACCAGGTGCTGAGGAAGCACGCCATACCGAACGGCATGCCACCCATGATAGCGCTCATAGCGATGGACATCGCGTTCGTCATCGGCGGAGCGTACCAGGTGGAGGTCATCTTCAATTATCCAGGGTTAGGTTACAGGACCATTGTGGCGATCTACGACCTCGACTTCCCGATACTGCAGTTCATAGTCGTGATCGGCGGTGTGGCAGTGGTGATTGCGAACTTCATAGGAGACCTCGTGCTCCTGTACATTGATCCGAGGATCAAGATAGCATGAAGGGGGTGGGAAAGTGGCAGAAGTAACCAAGAAGAAGGAAGGGACCGCGAAGAAGCCGCTCCTGCTCAACGAGGTACGTGTGGAGAAGCTGAAGCTGACAGCCCGGAGCCTAACCGATATCACCTACCAGATATTCAAGAACCCGATGGGCGCCCTGGGCGTTGCCATCCTCGTCGTGTTCGTGGTGCTAGCCGCCGTCGGCCCAATAATCGCTCCATACGACACAAGCAATCTGGGGCTCGGCAAATGGAAGCTTCCCTCTGAGTTCCTCACTGACCCACCACCGTTCGTGCCGCTGTTGGTGCCGGTGTTCACGCTCATAGCTAGCCTTGCGACATCGTCGCTCGCCCTGAACGGTGCTTTCGTTCGGAGACCTGAATGGGACAAGCCGAACAAGCTGATACAGATGGCGGCGATGGGACTNNGTGCCTAACTGGGTATATCCCGTCTCGATGCTGGCCCCGTCCCTAGTGTTGCTCTCACTCGCTACCAGGAGACGCGTCAGCAAGAATAGGATTCGGCTGAGGATTGCTGGCATCGTGCTCGCCCTGATACCCGTCGCGATACTGAGCCTTCCGGCGGTTATGACTATAGCCGAAGACTCCATGGACGTCTTCTTCCTCGCGGGATATGGCGTCAGCGCGTTCATGCTTGCCATAAGTGGCGCGTTGCTCTCGAGGGCCTACTTGAAGCCCCAGGTGGCCCTGCTCAAGTACGAGAAGCGGTCTGAGAAGAAGCATCGGCTCCCTGTGAGGGTGTCCACCATCGCCAAGGCAACGGGGATGATCCTGTGCTGCATGGTCATGGTCTCTGGGGTACTGGGATACCTCTCCGAGAACTGGACCCTACACTGGATGGGGACTGATTCCTTCGGTGCGGACATATTCAGCAAGTTGCTGTATGGCGCGAGAACATCCATGATCGTGGGGATATTCTCCGCGATCATAGCGTCCGTCCTTGGTGCAATTGTCGGCCTGTACTCGGGATATGTCGGCGGCCGGATTGACGAGGTGATCATGCGGGCCAACGATGTCGTGCTGTCTATCCCATGGCTCGTACTGATGATCATCGTCGCTGCAATGATGGGAGAGATAACCTTGACGGGGATCATCCTCATCATCGGCCTGACCGGATGGTCGCCAACTGCGAGGATGGTACGGGCGCAGGTGCTGTCGATCAGGGAGAGGCAGTACATCGAGCGCGCTCGCGCGATTGGCGCCTCGGACCTCGGCATCATCCGGAGGCATGTCCTGCCGAACTCGTTCCCGTTGGTGTTCGCCAACACGATCCTGACCGTCGCCGTATCCATTCTCTCGGAGTCCGTGCTGAGCTTCCTTGGTATGAGACCTGTAGGGACTACTACCTGGGGGACCATGCTGGACTACGCCTCCTCAGCAAATGCGTTCTCGATCGGACTCCATTGGTGGATCATCGCTCCCGGGATGTGTATCGTGCTAGTCGTGCTGGGCTTCACCCTGCTCGGTTACGCTCTGGACGACATCCTGAACCCGAAGTTGAGGAAGCGTTGAGCTCCGCCTCCAGCCTCTGACGGCGACCAAGGTCGAAGGTCGACAGGGTACGAATTGCGACGCGGATTTCCGATTACCAGCCGTGGATTGTCCCAATTCGCTCCTGGAACGGCCCGAAACCGGCAGTTCCAGAGCGAAAAAGGCATATAGCATGATATAGCTAGGCAGCCTCAGTCTAAGACCAGGGTTGGCTGATTGGGGGTTAGAGGATACATGCGCCTCTAGACTGAGGCGAACGCTATGGAGACTTGTCCGACAATCCACATTCCGCGGACCGTAGTGTAGTAAAAGATCAAGACAAGGGGGAACAAAGACATATGGAATCTGATAGTGGATATGGAGTAACGAGGAAGGCCACACTCGTCGCCATCTTCTGCGCCGTCATGATGCTGGGATTGCCATCATCCCTCAACAACGGCGGAAGTCTGAGCCCGGTAGGCGCTGTTGCGGCCGTGGACCCGGCTCGCCAGTTCATTGTGGGCGGGGGTCCGCTGAGCATTTCGACACTGAGTCCGTATCTGTATACTATGGCGGACGAGTACATAGCGATATGGTACTGCATGAGTACGCTTCTGACCTACG
>DUGQ01000187.1:4822-7700 GCA_013331315.1 Thermoplasmata archaeon | reverse complement strand
TAGTCGTGAGTCGCCATCGGTCACGAGTCCAGGTCGAGGGAAGAGAACCGCCACATCACTCCGTCGCTGGAATCCTCTGCCACGACGAGGGAGAGCTGCGACCACTCGACATCGTCGTAGGTCTCGCCGAAGCGAGAGTAGAGCACGACGTCCTCAAACGTCACTACGAAGCCTCCTGGGGTGGGGGAGGATGACATGGATATGTTCGGCAGCGATACATCGTACCAGCCACTCAGGATGACGGACTTGAGAACCCTCATATACGGCGGAGCCTTGACTGAGGAGGTCCAGTCAAGCACCCCATCGGGACTGGTATTGTCGTCGCCTTCATAGGCGTAGTCAATACCGATGGTGTGGATTCCAGCGCTTACCCTGTGCGAGACCTTGAACGATTCGTATGGTGACGCCACGCCAGAGCTGACCAGGTCGCCGTCGATGTAGACGTCGACCTCCACGCTCTCCTGGTAATACGGAGATACCCAGACCTCCACTGCGCTCAGCCTGAGAGCGTATGGGACCGCCAACGCCGATATGATGATGGCGAGGGTGATGGCGGCGGCGAAGGGTATGCGGGCCTTGCGTGGAATCATGTCCATCACTCTCATGAGCCTTGACCGAACCTCTGTCGGGGATGGCACCCGCTCGTCCTGGGTTTCTTCCTCGACCGACGCGCGGCCAGGGACTAGAAGGGCGGAGATGAACCTGGGAGGGACGGTCACGCGCCTCACGAAGACCATGGACCATACGCCTAGCGCTCCCGCGGCGACTGCTAGATAGAATCCCGCGCCAAGGTGGACCTCGCCGTATATCCCACCGACGTCAATCCACCGGAACGCCGAGCTCACCTCGGAGAACGCCAACACCGCCCCCGCGATCTGCAGCACGCCGCCCAGAGGAGTCAAAAGGCAGACCAGGGACCCCACGAACACGAGCGACACGCCGGCGATTATCATTGACAGCTCGTCGAACCTGGTATCGAACAGGAACGACAGCTGAGAGTAGGAGTTCTCGTGCACCGACGAAGGTCCCAGGGTGAAGCCCTCAACAGAGTAGAACAAGCACGTGAAGAGAGAGACAAGGCCCAAAAGGAAGGCCGAGAGCCCAAGCACGTTGACCTTCAGGCCGCCGTCATCCGCTAGGGCGAAGGTGGCCACCCGCGATGGGACCGACAGGCGGGTGGAGACCACGAGCCCGGCCATGCCGACAAGCGTGGCCGCGACGGCGACGAACGGGCCCGCCGCCAACCCTCCGGATATGTCGGATATCTCGGTCGTGAACAGAAGGACTCCGGCAAGCTGGAACAGAGCTCCAATGGAGGTGACGAGACACAGTATCGAGCCCGCGAGAACAAGCCACGCGATGACGGAGTACATGGTGTTGTACTCACCGATTTCGATGATGTGCCTGAACAGGGAGAAGACGTNNCAGGTCTTACCTTCTTCGGGTGGACTATCTTGAACGCCAAGGGACGGTTGTCGGCGGCCGGTTCGACCTCGGATTCCCTGGCTAGTGAATCGGCCAGTTCCGTCAGGTCCGATTCTCCTTCCTCTGCGAGCTGAGCCTCCTCCACCTCATCCCTCACCCTCGTCACCGGCAGCCGTGATGACTTACTCCGCATATGTACCTTGACCGACGAGAAGCCACGTGAGCGGCCTCGTCCGAGGCCGACTTACAAACGTCCAGCGTCACGGTCGAAACCCTCAAATATCACGCCCCCGTAGTAATCATGGGTTGGTTCCGACGGGACGCCCTAGGATGCGCTCCGGACACCAGGTTCGAAACGCATATATACGGCATCGAGCTTAGCGGGACTACCCAAACCTATTGGCTGCGACAGTCGGCGATGGTTGGGAGGGAGGCGCTTTTCGCCTGATCTGATGATCAACCCCTACTCCATCTGTCGCAGACATGATGGAGGATCAAGATCCCCGGCGGTTCCGTCGTGATCTCTTGATTCTGACGTTCGATGACAGATAGAGGTTACGTGCAAACGAAAATGCGGCGGCGTTTCCGAACGCCGCAACATGCAGGGATCATATGTCGGTGAGTATTTGTGATCCTGCCAGTTACGAAATGTACGATCAAGCGACCGCTAGTAGTAATGAAATGAGACGACAGATCAATTCCGGTTGATCCTGCCGGCGGGCACCGCTATCGGAATGCGATTAAGGCATGCGAGTCGAGAGGTGAAAGACCTCGGCGGACGGCTGAGTAACACGCGGATAATCTGCCCTGGAGTGGGGGATAATCTCGGGAAACTGAGGATAATACCCCATAGGTGTGGTGTGCTGGAATGCTTCCACGCTCAAAACTCCGGTGCTCCAGGATGAGTCTGCGGCCTATCAGGCTGTAGTGGGTGTAACGGACCCACTAACCTACGACGGGTAGGGGCGTTGAGAGACGGAGCCCCCAGATGGATTCTGAGACACGAATCCAGGCCCTACGGGGCGCAGCAGCTACGAAAACTGTCCAATGTGGGAAACCACGAGACGGGCATTCCGAGTGCTAACGCTTTTGCGTTAGCTGTTCTCTCGCCTAAAAAGCGAGAGAAGTAAGGGCCGGGTAAGACGGGTGCCAGCCGCCGCGGTAATACCCGCGGCCCGAGTGGTGTTCATTATTATTGAGCTTAAAGCGTTCGTAGCCGGCCCTGTAAATCCTTGGGTAAATCGGGCAGCTCAACTGTTCGAATTCCGAGGAGACTGCAGGGCTCGGGACCGGGAGAGGTTCGAGGTACTCTTGGGGTAGGGGTAAAATCCTGTAATCCTGAGAGGACCACCAGTGGCGAAGGCGTCGAACTAGAACGGATCCGACGGTGAGGGACGAAGCCCTGGGGCGCAAACGGGATTAGATACCCCGGTAGTCCAGGGTGTAAACGCTG
>DUGQ01000187.1:4110-4766 GCA_013331315.1 Thermoplasmata archaeon | reverse complement strand
GAGCACCGCAACGGGAGGAGCGTGCGGTTCAATTGGATTCAACGCCGGACAACTCACCAGGGGCGACGGTTACATGAAGGCCAGGTTGACGACTTTGCCTGATTTTCCGAGAGGTGGTGCATGGCCGTCGTCAGTTCGTACCGTAGGGCGTTCTCTTAAGTGAGATAACGAACGAGACCCTCGCTGCTAATTGCTAGCCGTTCCGCGAGGAGCGGTGCACATTATCGGGACCGCCAGCGCTAAGCTGGAGGAAGGAGAGGTCAACGGTAGGTCAGTATGCCCCGAATCCCCTGGGCTACACGCGCGCTACAAAGGCCAGGACAATGGGCTCCAATGCCGAGAGGCAACGGCAATCCCGAAACCTGTCCGTAGTTCGGATTGAGGGCTGTAACTCGCCCTCATGAAGCTGGATTCCGTAGTAATCGCGTGTCAACATCACGCGGTGAATGTGCCCCTGCTCTTTGCACACACCGCCCGTCAAACCATCCGAGTTGGGTCCAAGTGATGATGCCTCATCCTGGGGCGTTAGAACTTGGGTTCAGCAAGGGGGGTTAAGTCGTAACAAGGTATCTGTAGGGGAACCTGCAGATGGATCACCTCCTACGCAACAACGGAGGGGAACTACCCCTCCGCCAAACCGTTGGTGAGAGTTGCGA
>DUGQ01000187.1:0-4030 GCA_013331315.1 Thermoplasmata archaeon | reverse complement strand
GCCTTCGGCTTCCTGCCCATGACCATCATGACGATCATGAGCACGATGACGACCACCAGCAGGGCGATTATCGCCAGACCGAGGGCGCCGTCCATCTTGTTGTCGACGGACGTCTGCACGTCATCTACGGAGTCCTGGACGTCGTCCATGGAGTTCTGGGTGTGGTTCAGCTCCGTCTGCAGGCTGCTGACCTCATCCATCAGGGAGGAGACCTCGTCCTGGAGGTCGGCTATCTCGTCCATCAGATCCTCGTCACCCGCCTCCATCGCCGCGTTCAAATCTGCGATGTCGGACATCAGGTCGGCGATCTCCGCCATGAGCGCGGCGTCAGCGGCGGTCATCGAGTCGCCGAGGTCGCTGAGCTGCGTTTCGAGGACAGCGACCTGGATTTCGAGCGCATCGAGCTGTGCCTCGAGATCTGCTATCTGCGACTCCATATCGTCAATCATGTCCTCCAACGGCTCAGCAGGCAGCACTTCGAAGGGGACTTCAACGTCCCACAACTGCACCATCGCGACATCTGCGAAGGATACCCACCAATCGAACACCAGCATATAGTCTCCTGGCGGTGCCAGTTCAGGCACTGCGACCTCGAACGAAAGAGGCCCTGGAGTTGGGTTGCTCCAATTGCCAGTGGTATATACGGTCATGTCCTCTGATACGATGTACCAATGTGCAGAGGAGCTCTCCTCCTCCACGAAGACGAAGTGAGAGTCGACGGTCACGAGCATGGAATAGCCGGCTCTGACAGACGGCGAGGACAGGCTGACTTCGTAATCGAACACGAACAGCCGGAGCGACTCCACCGAACTCAGGGCGACGATGTTGTCATTGCCCCCAAGGACGAAGAGCTGCCCCGTCTCCTGGAGCGTCGCTGAGCCAAGGTACTTCCTCGCTGAGTCGAGGTCAGGGCCATCCGACCACATCCCCGCATCAGGGTCATACACGAAGGTGGTTGCGTAGGCTGCGCCTGTGTTCCCGGCAGAGTCGGCCCCTCCGATCAAGTACAGCAGGCCATCTGGACCAAGCTCAAGCGCGTGAGCCGCTCTTGCGGCAGGCAATGGATCCAGTACCTCCCACTCATCCATGGAGATACTGTATCTCCAGAAGACGTCCGTTGCGGCGTACATCCCACCACCGGCGTAGTAGACATAGTCTCCATCGGAGGCCATCGCCCCAGCGAGCATCTGTCCAGGCATGTCAGCGCCGCTCGACCACGAATCAGTCTCCGGATCGTATATCTGCGTCAGGTTGAGGTTGTCACCGAGACCTTCTCCCCCACATACGTAGATACGCCCGTCAGAGCCCACGGCCGCCTTTGCCTCCCACGCCCATTCGGGGATTTCCTCTCCGAGGCTCCATGTGTCTGTCAGGGGATCGTAAATCTGGGTCTCTCCCACGGGGTCGGGTCCGGTGTCATTCCATCCAGAAAACACATAGACCAGTCCATCAGGCCCCATCGCCCCAGCCGCGCCTCTCACTCCTTGCGGCATTGGCTCGAGCATCGTCCATGCGCCTGAGGTCAGGTTGTACGAACTCATGATTGGCACGGAGTTGTAGACTGAAGCATCAACAATCCCCCCGGCCACGTACATCATGCCATCAGGACTGCCGACCACGACCGCCTGGGCGCGTGTCCCGCCCATGGGCGTCTCGACAGTCCACGATCCGGTCCAATCCGCAGCAGATGGCTTCGCCAAAGCGGCGAACGCAGAAATTGCCATCAACAGCGCGATAGTCGAGGCGTAGATAGCCACTCTCGAATCTCGTTTCATTCCATCCCTTCCTGCAACCTATCTACGGCTCTTGCAGGCTGCGGGTGTGTCATCGACTTCACTGATATAAACGGTGTTGGTCGACCTGCGTTCCAACTGTCAAGCCGCCTCCTGAGCTCGCGCAACTGAGTATTGTGGCCAGTTCATTCCGCAGGCTCGCATCTGTCGGACAAGTCGCTCAACGTTTCAATGGCCGCTCCCACCCGAGCAGAGCTGACGAAGAACAGGAGTTGCGCAGACTCCCCGGCAGTCGAATCCGGGCTGACGAATGACAGGTGTCGTCGACTGTTTTTCGAACAGGAGCAGTGGTCTATTGAAAGGAGGTTCCTAATGTTTTTATACCTCGGCTCGATACTCCCATCTGCGGGGCTCATCGGCGGGTCTGGCGACATTTTGCCGCGAGCCCATGAGCGACAGGTGAGACTAGGAAGGAAAGGGAAGAGATAGCATGATGATTCTGAAGATGAAGAAGGAGGACCTGTCCGCATTCCTCGAGTCCGCGAAGGAGTGGGGAGAGCTGTGGGGTCCTACGAGGAAGGGGGAGAGGGTCTCGTTCGAGAGGGTCGAGGCGCTCTCGCAGATGGACCTGAAGGCGGCGAGGACGATCATCCCGCCCAAGAAGTTCCTCTATCCGCCACGGTTCACCATGTTCGACTTCGACGACGAGGGATACGTTGAGCGGACTGGCGACGTGCCGAACAGGATAATCTTCGGCATACACCCGTGCGACATACACGGCATACAGATCATGGACAAGCTGTTCCTGGAAGAGTACAAGGACCCGTACTACGCCGAGAGGCGCGACAAGACCCTCCTGCTGGGGCACAGCTGCATACCCGACGACAAGTGCATGTGCTTCGCGACGGACACGGAGTTCATTGCCGAGGGGTTCGACCTGTTCTTCACCGACCTCAAGATGTTCTACCTCGTCTGGGTCGGCTCCAGCCGGGGGCACGACCTCGTGAGGATGAGACCCGAGCTGTTCAGCAGGGACATCGGCAAGGACGACATCATCAACTACACTGAGTACAGGAACTGGAAGACCTCGCAGTTCAAGTCCAAGGCCGACTTCACCGGCATGCCGGACATATTCGAGCTGGGATACAACAGCCCCGTCTGGGACGAGCTCGCCGAGAAGTGCCTGTCGTGTGGGCAGTGCACCATGGTCTGCCCGACCTGCAACTGCTACAACGTCGTGGACGAGGTGGAGCTGGGCACCGTCGAGGGCACGAGGGACCGCTTCTGGGACAGCTGCATGTTCCGCGAGTACTCGCTCGTCGCCGGAGGGCACAACTTCAGGGAGAGCAGGGCGGACAGGCTGAAGCTCTGGTACACCCACAAGCTGCAGGCATACATCGGCGAGTTCGGTGAGCCCGCGTGCGTCGGTTGCGGCAGATGCGTGTCCACCTGTCCAGCGGATATCAACGTAGTCACCGTGGCAGACGCCCTCAGAGAGCAGGAGGTGGGCAAGTGAAGAAACTCTGCGTGGTCCTCGACGACCGCGAGGTCGAGGAGAACCCGTACAAGCCGGAGATGTGGAGAATCGTCAGGAGATATCCGCTCACGAACGACGTGAACTTCTTCCAGGCGAGGGCCGTGGATATGGACCAGGCCATGAGGATGAACTACCTCCCGGGGCAGTTCATCATGGGCTCCGTCCTCGGGGAGGGTGAGGCGCCGTTCTCGATATCGTCGACGCCGTCGAGGCCTGGGCTGATGGAGTTCTGCATAAGGAAGGTCGGCACGCTGACCGAAACGCTGTTCGGCCTCAAGGAGAACCAGACGGTCGGCCTGCGTGGACCCTACGGCAACGGCTTCCCCATCGACAAGATGGAGGGGAAGGACATCCTAATCATTGCCGGAGGGCTCGGCGCTGCCCCCCTCAGGTCGCTCCTTCTGTACGTCCTTGACAATAGGGACAAGTTCGGCAACCTCGTCTACCTGCACGGCGCGAGGACGCCGGGAGAGATGCTGTTCAGGGAGGAGTTCCTGCAGCTCAAGGAGCGGGACGATCTGAACTGCCTCCTCACTGTCGAGAAGGACGACACCGGCCAGTGGCCCGAGAGGAAGGGCATGGTGACCGAGCTGTTCAAGGAGCTGAGGCCGATCGATTCAAAGAAGGCCTACGCTGCCGTCTGCGGCCCGCCTGTGATGTACAAGTTCGTGATGGAGCAACTGGTGAAGCTGAACATACCGAAGCACCAGATACTGATGACGCTCGAGCGACGCATGAAGTGCGGCGTCGGCAAGTGCGG
>DUGQ01000213.1 GCA_013331315.1 Thermoplasmata archaeon | reverse complement strand
GTCCACCTGCTTCTTCGCCTCGCCCGCGAGGACCTCGAACTCCCCCGCCTTCAGCTTCTCGATGAGAGCCTTCCTGTTGGTCGGGTTGATCCTCTCCCCGACTATGACAGGGGTGTTCGTCGCCCCGATCTTGACGGTCTTCGCGGTTCCCTTCAGCTCGATGACAGGCACCTTTGCACGTGGCATTTCTTATCCTCCTTCGGCCGGGACAACGCCTCGCCCCAGAAAAAGGTTTCGACACAGTGCCAGAGCGGCCATCGAGAGGCTTTCGAAGGGACGAACCCGGGTGCTGACAACGGAGACGCCGCGGGTCGGCCTTCGCGCAAAAAGCCAATACGGGCGAAACCCATCAACCAGAGAGGGATGGTATGAACATCAGACACCCCAAGCCGTTCAGGTCGCTCTTCAGGTTCTCGAGGAAGTACATACACAAGTCCGGGTCCCCGCCGGGCACGCTCGTGTACACGGGTGAGAAGAAGGTCGAGAGGACGAAGATCACCGTCATGGAGTACAACGACGCCGAGTTCTTCGAGCGGGAGGTGGAGGACGTCGAGAGCTGCTTCCCCCTGAAGGAGAAGCCGACCGTGACCTGGCTCAACATAAGCGGCCTGCACGACGTGCGCACGATGGAGGCCATCGGCAACGCGTTCGGCATCCACCCGCTGGTCCTCGAGGACATACTCAACGTCGACCAGAGACCGAAGATGGAGGACTTCGAGAACTACATCTTCATCGTGCTGAAGATGGCGTACTTCGACCAGGCGACGAACGACCTCCAGATGGAGCAGGTGAGCCTGATCGTCACCCAGGACTGCGTGATATCCTTCCAGGAGATGGAGGGCGACGTGTTCGAGGGGATAAGGCAGCGGATCCGCGAATACAAGGGGCGCACGCGGCGCATGGGCGTGGACTACCTGGCATACGTTCTCCTCGACGCCATCGTGGACGGGTACTTCGTCATACTGGACCGGCTCGGCGAAAGGACTGAGTCGCTCGAGATAGAGCTGGTTTCCAACCCCGACCCCGAGACCATGCAGGCCATATACCGGCTCAAGAGAGACCTCGTCTTCCTGAGACGGTCGGTGTGGCCGCTTCGGGAGGTGATAGGTACACTCGAGAAGGAGGACATAGCGCTCGTCCAGGAGAACACCCAGGTGTACCTCAAGGACGTTCACGACCACACGATACGGGTCATCGATACCGTAGAGTCGCTCAGGGACATGGCGACGGGGATGCACGACGTCTACCTGTCGAGCGTCAGCAACAGGATGAACGAGGTCATGAAGGTACTGACAATCATCGCGACGATATTCATACCGCTGAGTTTCGTGGCAGGACTCTACGGCATGAACTTCAGGTACATGCCCGAGCTCGACTCGCACATCGCGTATCCGCTGCTGTTGATTGGCATGACCTGCGTTGGCGCCTTGATGCTCGTCTACTTCAGGGTCAAGAAGTGGATCTGAGGAGACTCCCCGGCACTCGGCCGTCACAATGACCGCACGCCCTGCGGGGGGCCGCTCCAGCACACCCTTGGCGAACCCCCTGAAACGTGCAGAAACCTTAATTAGGGAACTGCGTATGCCCGTTCAATTCGGAGGGAGGTCCAGGGGTCACATCGACTTAAGGGCCTTTCTACCGAGCCAATGCCTCCGGAGACTCAGTTTCCGGCAAGGGCAAGGGGGTATACACCAATGGAAGAAATCGTGACACGGCTGAAGAACGCTGTGATAAACTACGAGATGGAGACCATCGCCGATCTCGCCAAGCAGGCTGTCGATTCGGGCGTTGATCCGCTTGTCGCCATCGAGAAGGGATTGGCGGAAGGAATTCAGACTGTCGGCGAGAGGTTCGGAAAGGGAGAGATATTCCTGCCCGAGCTCGTCATGGGCGCGGAGGCCATGAAGGCCGCCCTTGCCGTACTCGAGCCCGCAGTCCCGTCGGGACAGCACAGGGCCACGGCCGGGAAGGTACTCATCGGGACCGTGCAGGACGACATACACGAGATCGGCAAGAACCTCGTGTCGACGATGCTGTCGTCGAACGGCTTCGAAGTGGTCGACCTTGGCGTGAACGTCCCCTCCCAGGACTTCGTCAAGAAGGCGGGAGAGGTGAAGCCTAACATCGTTGCGATGTCAGCGCTGATGACGACCACCATGCCGAGAATGGCTGAGGTCATAGCGCCGCTCAAGAAGGGAGACCCGTCGGTCAAGACCCTCGTCGGTGGCGCGCCCGTCACCGATGTGTACGCCAAGGAGATAGGCTCCGAGGGGTACAGCGGCGATGCGTCCGGCGCAGTCGACGTGGCCAAGAAGCTGGTCGGGTGAGTGCCGTGTCATACGGCATCGTGCGCGGGATTCACTTCCAGATCCTGAGCGAGGAGGACCTCGACAGGATCCACTGGGGCACAATGCACATCCTCGAGAAGGTCGGCGTACAGGTCGACAGCCCCACGTGCAGGAAGTTGCTGAAGGAGAACGGCTGCGAAGTCGACGAGAAGACCAGGACAACCAGGATACCGTCCCACCTCGTCGAGGAGGCGCTCCTGAAGAAGAAGTCCACGATCACCCTCGCGGCGAGGAACCCCAAGTACGACGCGAGGCTCGACCAGAACCACAGTTACATGTGCGCAAACGGAAACGGCGCTGTGGCTGTGGACTTCGAGACCGGTGAGAGGAGGAACTCTACCAAGGAGGACCTCGTCAAGTCGACGAGGATCTGCGACGCGCTGCCGAACGTGCATGTCCACTGGCCGATGGTCAGCTCGACCGACATGCCGGCGTCAACGGTCCACCTGCACGACCTCGAGGCTTCGCTCAACAACACCGAGAAGCACGTCATGTACGAGACGGGCGTGACCCTCGAGGACGCGAAGAACCTGACTGCCATGGGCTACGCCGCCGCTGGAGGGGAGAAGGAGTACAGGAGGAGGCCGATCACATCGTGCCTCCAGTGCACTTACGCGCCCCTGCAGCACGACGCGGGAGTCATGGATGCCAGCCTGGAGTTCGCCAAGAGCGGCGTGCCGCTCGTGTTCTTCTGTATGCCTCAACCTGGTGCGACGGGGCCAGCGTCGCTAGTCGGCTCGGTCGTCGTGGGCAACGCCGAGGTGCTGAGCGCGCTCGTCATGACCCAGCTCGCGTCACCGGGCGCGGCTGTAATATACGGTCTGGGCATAGCGCCTCTGGACATGAGGACCACGGTCAGAGCGGGCGGCAGCCCGGAGCATGCGATATGCTCCGCGATGGGCACTGAGATGGCGCACTACTACGGGATGCCCTCGTGCGTGGGCGTATCGGGCACCGCCAAGGAGCCAGGCATACAGGCCGCGATAGACACCTACACCGGCTGCGTCGGGCCTCTGTTGGCCGGAGCCGACCTCATGTGCGGCATCGGACTCCTGGAGGACTCCAGCTGCCTGCACCTCGAGCAGGTCGTCATCGACGACGAGATCGTCGGCTCGATAGCCAGGCTCATAAGGGGTGAGTGGGCGGACGACGACACCCTCGCGTTGGACGTCATCGCGAAGGTGGGCATCGGGAAGGACTATCTGGCGCAGAAGCACACCATGCAGTTCTTCAAGACGGACCACTTCAAGCCGACGCTGATCGACAGGCGTTCCGAGGACGACTGGTCCAAGACGGGCAAGAAGTCCATGAGGGACTCCGCAAGGGAGAAGGTGAAGAACATCCTGGCGAACCACAAGGTGCCTGGACTCCCGGACAGCGCGAACAAGGACCTCGCTGCGATCATCGAGAAGGCGAAGAAGCCCATGTGGGGCGGCGAGTCGAAGGTCCAGTAGGCGATGCCGAGGACAAACCTGAAACCGGGGCCAGGCGGT
>DUGQ01000118.1:15252-16631 GCA_013331315.1 Thermoplasmata archaeon | reverse complement strand
ACTGATGTTCAAACGGGAACCTCAGAGAAAAGACCATAGGAGCGGAGAGACGAAGAACACTGTCTCCTGGAGCGCCTTATCCTGATCTTTGCACTGGATTACAGAGCCCTCTTCCGCAGGATGTCGATTCCGTATCTCTTCTCTAACTCCTCTACCTTGACGAGAAGAGAAGCCTTTCGAGACATAGCTCTCGCTAGATTCGGCAGCTCCTACCGAGCCTTCTGTCTCCTAGGTCTTGCGCATGTAGGCCCACAGTGTCAACGGAGCGAATATGACCACGACCGCTGTCGACATCAGAATGGAAAGCCAGAATTCGCCGCCGATGGTGCCTTGGTTGAAGAGTTCCCGGACTGCACTCACTACGTAAGTCAACGGGTTTATGTTGACAAAGTCCTGTAGCCACGATGGCAGGGTGCTGGTCTCGACGAAGGCGCCCGAGAGGAATCCCAGAGGAAAGAGGACAGCGACTGAGATGCCTTGAACCGTCTGCGCAGTCTTGACCATGACACCGAGGAGCGCGAAAATCCAGCTTAGGCACCAGGAGCAGAAGACCACCAGGACGCCGCCGATCAGAGCGCCCTCTATGCTTGCCCAGCGGAACCCAAGGAGATAGCCCATGGCAAATGTCAGACTCACGGCGATTGCGTAGCGCACGACGTCGGCGAGCAGAGGTCCCGTGAGGGATGCAATTCTGGCAATGGGCATCGACTTGAAGCGATAGAAGACGCCCTTTTCCATGTCCTCTCGGAGCTGGACGCCCGTAGCCATGCAGGCCGTCAGAGCCGTCTGGGCCAAGATGCCGGGTATTATTATGGGTAGGTAGGCGCTCACGCTTCCTGAGATAGCGCCGCCGAAGAGGAATGCGAACAGCAGCGTGAAGAGGATGGGCTGAATCGTCACATCGAAGAGCTGTTGTGGCGTCCGGCGAATCAAGAGCAGGTTGCGGTAGGCCATCGTCATCGAGTTGCTGAGGGTCATTCGCAGGGTAACGTGGTTCTTGAGCTTGCGCCTAACGCCGGGGACGATCTGCACTGTCATGGCACGATCGCCCCCTTCTCGTTTCCGTCGCCATTGCCTGTCAGCGCCATGAAGACTTCATCGAGCGTCGGTTCCTGAACGCTTATGTAGGCGATGCGAATCTGCGCCTCGCGTAGCGCGACGAGCAATTCGGTCAACCGATTAGGGCCCGCGATCGGAGCCGTGACAAGTTTGTGCTCCGGCGTGGAGGCTTTCACATTGAGTATCATCTGGATAATGCGAATCGCTTCGGAGCTATCTCCCTCATCAGCGAGCTGAAGGTGTAGCCTAGCCGTTCCTACCGCCGCCTTCAACTCACGGGGAGTGCCTTCGGCCACAACGCGACCGTGATCAATCATGGC
>DUGQ01000118.1:0-15180 GCA_013331315.1 Thermoplasmata archaeon | reverse complement strand
GCCCGGTCGTGGGCTCGTCCAGGAAGATGAGCGGTGCTTGCACTATGAGACTTGAGGCGAGGTCTAGCTTACGCCTCATGCCGCCTGAGTACTTTTCAGGAATCCTCTGGGCGGCGTTTGCCAGTCCGAACTCCTCCAGTAGCTCTGCAGCCCTTTTCCTCGCCTCGGACCTGCTGAGGCCGAGTAGCAGCCCGAAGACCCTCAGGTTGTCGTACGCCGATATCTTCTCGTCGACTGCAGCGTTCTGGCCTGTGATGCTGATGAGTTGCCGGACGACATGGGACTCGTGCACCACGTCGTGGCTGAACACCTTTGCGCTCCCGCCGTCCGGCTTGAGGAGCGTGATCAGCATGTTGATGATGGTGGTCTTGCCTGCACCGTTCGGCCCTAGCAGGGCATAGATACAGCCCGTAGGTATCGATAGGTCCACATCATCGACAGCGCGATTGTCCCCGAATATCTTGACCAGCCCGCGGATCTCGACGGCAGGGGTGCTTTTCTCAGCGTCCAAGCTTCCGCATTGGGCCTCAGAGTGCTGTGTCATTGCGGCCCCCTCCCTGAATGCAGCTTGCCACCGAAACCCTCGGGATACGAGAGAGCGTTCTCCGCATCGTCACCAGCGCATGGCTGCTCGCCGTATGCCGCCGTGAGCTCGAACTTCCACCCCTTGTTCGTCGCTATCAGTTCCTCAGTTGAACTCGGATTGTTGCCCATTGTAATCAGCCTCTACATCAATAGGATAGTATCGTTTCGATACAACGAACTAGAATCTTATTAATATATCGTTTCGATATAGAGTTTGGGAATAGGATTGCCGAAAGGTTTCGCGTCAACAGCGTATGAGCCCATCTTTCTCAAGCTTATGAAAGAGGGCCCAATATACGGATATGAGCTCACTAGTCGATTTGAGAAGATGACAAAGGGCCATATCAAGATGAGCTTCGGAACGGTCTACCCGTTCTTGCGCCGCATGGAGCGAAGGGGCTTGATAAAATCTACGAAGGATGAATCTTCTGGGAGAGTCTACTATGAACTCACACCAAAGGGCAAGATTGCCCAAGAGAAGCTATCTGGCAAGCTCGATGAAACCCAAGAGTACCTTGACGGAAAATTGCTCGGTCTCTTGTCAGTCTATCAAGAATTGTATGGGCAGGCGGCCTTGCGGAAGCTCTTGGATAAGCTGGAGTGAATCATCGTGCCGACGCAACGGACTACTTCGAATTCATATTCCTGCTTCTGCTCCGAATGGATTGAATCTTGTCGTGACTGCGGAGCATTACCCTCGAAATCCCCCTGATAGTCCCAATCCAGGACCATCCTATCGTTTGGCCCTGCATCTGACAACCCCGCTTGAAATGTAGAGACAAGAGAGGCTGACCATGAGTGAAGTCACTATAGAGACGAACAATCTCGTGAGGCGCTTCGGGAATCTGAAAGCCATAGACGATATCACTATGACGGTCTCCTCCGGAGAACTGTTCGGTCTACTTGGCCCGAACGGGGCTGGGAAGACTACCTTCCTCAGATTGCTCACCGGCCAGCTGGAACCGACATCGGGGAGCTCGAAGGTGATGGGCCTCGATCCCGCGAAGAGCCCGATCGCCGTGAAGGCGAGGATCGGTGTTGTCCCCGAGGTCGAGTCCCCTCCTTCCTTCCTGACGGCGACCGAGTACCTTCAGTTTGTCGGCCTCGTGAGGGGGATTGAGGACATCGAGAAACGCGCTTCTCACTGGATCGAGTACATGGACATGAGGGAGGTCCAGAACGTCCCATGCAAGGACCTTTCGATGGGCACGCGGCAGAAGCTCGTGGTCGCCGCCGCCTTGATCCACGGTCCTCCGTTGGTCTTCCTGGATGAGCCGTTCTCAGGCCTCGACCCGCACTACCAGAAGGTCCTGAAGGACTATCTAAACGGTTATCTGGATAGGGGCGGCACGGTCTTCATGTGCACTCACATCCTGGAGATTGCCGAGAAGCTGTGCACTCGGATTGGCATCATCGACAAGGGAAAGATAGTGGCATTGGGTTCACCTGCCAGTCTCAGACGGGAAGGCGAAACCCTCGACTCGGTCTTCATGAGATACACCGAGAGCCTCGATGAGACGCGTTAGCCCGCAGGGAGGATTCGATTGACTGGCAGGTTCAAGAGACACCTCGGATACATTCGGCTCATGCTGGTCGAGGAGAGCAGGCTCCATGCCCAGATGATAGGCAAGGTCCAGTTCATGTCCTTCCCTGTCATGATACTGTTCATGGCGTTCGTGATAGGCCTGTCCATGAAACAGCTGCTCGACGATGTCCCGATTAACCATATCTACCTGATCCTGCACTCGATCATCTTCGTCTACGGACTTGGCGTCGGCGGATTCGCGCTCTTCGGCGAGAGGATCGCCGAGCGCAGGTTCGGTCCCATTAGCACGCTGCTCGAGACCCCGACAATCCAGCCAATCGACTTCAGGAGCATGTTCCTCGCGTTCTATGTGAAGGACGCCATCTACTACATGGTCTACACGATTATCCCGCTCATTGCCGGCGTCGGCCTGACGATACCCTTCACCGGGTTCAGGGTCGCGAGCGTCTTGTTCCTTCTCCTCACGGTCTCTCTCTCCTTCCTCCTGGGCCTGTCGTACTCGTTCCTCCTTTCATCGGTCTACGCACGCTGGAGGAGGACCTTCATTGTCATCGTCCTGGCGTTGCTCGCGTTGCTCGTGGGCAGCTACTTCGAAGGAGACGGGATAGCCTCCCGAGTGATCCCATCGATAGGGTTTCAGGAGAACCATGACCCGCTCTACCTCCTCACCTCGGTCGCATTGATCATCGTATTCTCGACAGTGGCCATATGGACGATCAAGATCACCTTCGGAAAGGCAGTCTCCAGATACTCGGAGATCATCCTTCCCACGGTCAAGAGCTTCTCGTTCGCCAGGCGATATTCGGCCTTCATGGCCAAAGATTGGGTCGATCTGATCAGAAGCAGATCGCTGTCCTATGTCTTCGGAGCGTATGTGCTGCCGATGGTGTTCCTGGCCATCCTGCTGTGGTTCCTCGGGACCGTCATCGAGATACCGCTCCACTTCAACACGATCTTCTTCGCTGCCCTAATGGGCTTCTTCGGGGTCGAGATATACGCCTGGCTCAACATGCTCGACACGACGGACTTCTACGAAACGCTGCCCGTCAAGGTCTCCCAGGTCGTCAAGGCGAAGCTTCTGATGTTCGTCATCCTGGCAGGCGTCATCTCGACCGCATTCCTGGTGCCTCTGAGCCTTCTGCAGTCCGAGGCGTCCATGCTGGGGATCTCCCTGGTCGTGGCCTATTCCACGGCGTCATATACGGTAACTGCGACGGCGTATCTCACCGGTCTCAGGACCAACAGCTGTCTCTTCGATTCCAGGGTCCTAGCCAGGTTCGCCGTCGCAGTCATCCCTCCTCTGATTGCGCTGAGCATAATGTCCCTGAATTACACCGACGACTGGCTGGTCTCCGCTGTTGAGATATCGTCCGTGTGTGCGATATTGGTCGCTGCGACCTACGTCCTCTTCAAGAGAATACCGAGGAGATGGGACAATGAGACATTCAGTTTCTAGGCGCTCACAAATGGTCACGCGAGGGAAGAAGTCGTTCCACGCATCGCAGAAGGTCGTGGGGGCTGAATGGCGCGAGAGTTCCGTGCGGTGATGAATCACAGAGTTGAGGGTGACAATTTCTTACCGACAGGGGATTCCAACTCGAATCTTCGAGCTCCGACCTCTGGGCACCAGTAGATCCCGGGTCAACATCAGGGCCCGCACGTCCAGATCCGTGTTCCTACATTCATGGATCAATGAGAATCTAGGTCGCCAGTTCCAGCGCGAGACGGATGATGCCCTCCCAGACCACAGGATCCACGAGCAGAAGGTGAGCGAGTGTCCCTTCCTCTCGGCCATCTGATATGTGTTCGGGAGACGGTATCTCTATCCTCTTCTCGGGTGGTACTTGATCTCGCCCTATCTTCTCCGACACATTCTTGCCCAGCAGTATTACCTTTCTTGACTTGTCTATCCCTCTGCGGAGATCTGCCAGAGCACTCTTGCCGAGACGTTTCCCATCCTCAGCAACTTCGACGAAGTCAAACAAGCGCTTCGGACCAGTGAAGAGGCGGTCTCTGAATTCACTGTAGACTCTCGGGTCTGCCGCTCGGCCTGTCGCCGCTTTGAAGAGTTGCTCAGCGAACGCAATTGAGGAGGATCGGCTGGCTGTGTCCTCCTTGGCAGACACCTTCTCTACGACCACTGATCCTATCACTAGATATGTCTGCAAAGCCGTTCCCTCGCTTCTCTGTGTGATTCGCCAAGCAGATATATCTCCTTTCGCGAGGATATCCTATCCGTCCATGGCCGTGCCTCAAGCATCCATATCGACATCATGCTCAGACGGAAACCCTCATGGAGGATGCCGAGTGGCGGAATGCCAGCGAAAGGCAGATAACCCGTCGAGAACGATTCGGAAGNNACAATGGTATGCTACAAGATGAGGAAACTGCATGATGTGCCCTGACTGTGATCACGAGAATTCCTCTGATGACCGCTACTGCGGAAGATGTGGCAGGAAGCTGCTGGCACCCGGGTCCACTGATATTCCGGATTGGCTGCTCCGGAATCATTGTGAGGAAGACGCGAGCAGACCTCACAGAGAGGGTCTTAGGCGACTCGAAACTCCATACTACACCATTTCCTGGAGCTCAAGCCAGGTTCGGAAATGGGCGTTGCTCACCACCGTTATGCTGATACCGCTGGCCTTGTTCCTCTTGACAATGGCTCTGGTGGTTGACAACCTATATGGCTCGGTGTACTTCGTCATCCTCTCCATGGTCCTCGTGTTAGTGTGTGCTGTCGCGTGGACTCGTGTGAGATCAGTCGAAAGAGCAGTGTACGGAGAGAACCAAGAACGGAAAGGGGTTTGAACTCCGATCAGTTCCTCGCTGATCGGATCTCTTGTGGATGGCTACGGGGGCGGGGAGTATGTATTAAATGACTGAAGGCGATTATGAATCGGGGGAAGAAACGTCCGTGAAATTCCCGGATTGTGAAGCAAGGAAACAGAGGAGGGCATCAAGATGAAACTGAGTTCATTCAACAACGTCCCCAAGTTGCTGGGAGTGGCTTTTCTGGTTGTCATCGTCACCACCTTGGTCTCATCGCTGTTCACATCTGTGGGCGGAACCGGTAGCATCTCCGAGGTCATGGTGAACATCTCGGACGATGTTCCCCTTGTGCGTCTCGGCATAATAGGCGGCATGGCGAACAGCACTGCCATCGTTTTCCTGGCGGTGCTTCTCTATGTCGTGTTGTCCAGGGAGAACAAGACGATGGCGACCGTGGCTCTTGGATTCTGGTTGATAGAAGCGGCCTTCTATGCCATCATGCAGCTAGGTGCCCTGGCGCTCATTCCGGTGAGCCAGGACTTCGTAGCTTCGGGATCCCCCGCCGACTCATTCTATCAATCGATGGGCGGGTTCCTATACGACGGCGTATACCAAACGGGGATGACGATTCACATGTGGTTCTACTGCATGGGTGGGATCCTATGGTACTACATGTTCTACACTTCGAGATCCATTCCTCGCGTGATTTCTGCCTTTGGCATATTTGCGGTTGCTGTCGGAATCGTTGGGTTATTGGCCGAACTCGCTGGCTCTGAAGTCGCGATGATCTTCTTCATCCTGATACTGCCATTCGAACTGGCGATTGGCTTCTGGCTTGTCCTCAAGGGCATCGAAGGATGGCCTCCCGTCGGGAGTGGAGACGGCGCTGGCTGACGTGGAGCGCGACGGATCAAGATGAGAGTCTTGGTTGTGCCCACAGCGAGGTGGCCGTAGGGGCGAGTAGAAGGCGAAGCCCCCATCCCGATCGGGTTGGACGACTTCCTTGAGGGGACCGATTAGGCTCTTTCAGCGGCGCAATTCCAGTGTCACTCATCTGGCAAGGAAGACCGGGTCCTGAGTTGCTTCACCACTATGGCAGGGAAGCAGGTTACCCGAAGCTGTTGACATCCGATGCAACCGTCCAGCGACTTGGGAGTCTCCTCATCCTGAGGTGCGATCCTGAATCCGATACTTTCATAGAATCCAGGCGACCTCGCCTTGGCCCATAGCTCCTCCAGTCCCCGGGATCTCGCCTCTTCCTCGATCTCCCTGACCAGGAGCCTACCTATGCCTTTGAGCCTATGATCTGGGGCGACTGCCACATATTCAAGGAAGAAACTTCCTTCGACCTCCTGCAGCGTGGCGCACCCCAGCATCTCACCATCAACGTAGCAGCCGTAGGCAACCACGATGTCCTTCAGGGGGCCGCCCTTCATGTCCAATCCGGATTCCTTGCAGAGCTCCCAAATCTCCTGTAAGTCGGTGGTTCTTGTTATCCTGAGATCAGGGTCCATTGCCATGGGCGATCGTCAGTCAATGTGTGCAGCGACTAGTTAGATTTGACGTCCTAGGTGTCCGTTCTACTCGCTTATTGGACCACGGCGCCTGGATCCGAAGCCCGTTGACCGCGGCCCGGAAGATGAGGGGTGGCTTCAGTTCGATCCGGTGCCCATGAGATGTGACAGATTCGCGCTCCGCCTCAATCCCTCAGGCTCCAGCCTTCAAACCCGGCGTACTCCAGGTGAATATCTCGCCTTGAGTCTCCAAGCCCGCTCTTCTAACGGCGACCACGGCAGGTGGTGTTCCCGACTCAGTTGACTGGACCTATCGGGTGTTTTCGGGAGGTACCGGATCACACTAGTGCTTGGTTGCCTTTCCGAAACCGCAGTTCTCGCAGTAGTCTCTGCCCTCAGCCCAAGTCACCCCGCAGCGAGGGCATGGGCGCCTCACAAAACCACAGAAAGGACACTGAGGATTCACAAAGTGGAGTTCCCTCTCGCAGGCGGGGCATACGGAGACGGCAGGCAGCGCCTCACCCTCACACTCTCCAGGGACTATCATTCCGTCACCATGGCATATGGAGCATTTCTCATACCCGTTTGGGTGGGGAATGTTGCCCAAGCCGTGGCACACGACACACTTTCCAGTACCAAGGCACTGTGGACATTTGCCCGTCCCGCCACACGCCGTACAGACTCTTGACCCGCGCCTGCCAGTCCCCCGACACTTCGAGCATTGGCCATCTTCACATCGAGCGCTGAGTCCGAGGCCGAGGATCCTCCTGACCACGGATCTGGACTTTCTGATCGACCAACTGCAGACTCCCGTTCCGCGGCAAGAAGGGCAGATGTTAACTCGGCCGAAGCCCTGGCACGCCTCACACGCAAGCGTCTGGTCGGCGATTGCGCTTACGAGGACTTCTCCCCCACAGTACTCGCAAACCGTTCTCGGGATATTCCACGGTAGTTGAAGAGTCGCCCCGCATCTCGGGCACGTGGCGGAGATCAACTTGACATCGGGTGTTTGTTTGCGCATGAGTGAGGGCGGATTGCAGAGGAGGGCAAAAAGGTTTGGCGAGGGGCGTTCGTCTCATGTCTTTTCGAGGAAGACAAAGGAGTGTGCGGAGGGAGCCAGTCCAGTGTCAATTCTCCGCCGATTGGTCCAAACCGGGACGGCGTCTCTTCCTGGAGGCTCTGGAATCACTCGAACATGAAACGGAATTGACGGCATTCACGAGCCCGATTCTGTTGGACTCTGACATCCGGGTGCGACGATTGCCCTTGTCGAATGGCAAGTGAACGCCTTGAATGGCGCATCGCCGAATTGGCGAATCTGATAATAATGATGAACAAGTTGTCCTCGACTGGTGGAAGATTGGATTCGCAGAAGAAGACTTCGAAGTCGTTGGCTGACACGAAGATGGACATCAAGACGAAGCTCGCTGCTCTCTGGGCGTCGATGATGTTCTGCTATGTGTACGGGGACCTTCTCTCTCTGTACAAACCTGGAGTCATCGAGGACATAATGGCGGAAGCCCTGCCGATTGGGTCTCCTGAATCCCTGGTCGCAGCCGCCATAATGATGGTGATTCCGATCATGATGATATTCCTCTCCGTAGCCCTGCCCGCGAAGACGAACCGCCCGGCAAACATACTCGTGGCCATTGGCTACACTGGTGTGAACCTCGCCGCCTTCACGGAGCCCGACGCGTACTACGTCTTCTTCGGAGCGGTGGAAGTCCTGATCACCCTGCTTATCATATGGCATGCGTGGAAGTGGCCAGGGGAAACGGCCGTGGCTTCTGGTTGAGTGCTCGTGAGAGCTGCCGCGCACGGCGAGTACGGGCCACTGGAAGTCGCCCGGCTCAGAGAAGTGGAGACGCCCAATCCCATTGCGCGACGTCTGTAGATCCTGTGTGGCAGTCACCAGTAGTGCGTTGCTGACTGAATTGACGAATGATACTTATACGATGAACGAACGCAGAGCGAATACGACTTGAATGATGAGTTCCATCCGCAGGCCGGTGGGAGCTTGGATTCCTTCAGAAGGGCAGCTGTTGTCGTGGGGCTTCTGTTCATAACTGCGACCGTCGTGACCATTCTATCTCTTCCGCTGGTGGAGTCTCTCCTGGATCCCGTGGAGGCTCCCGAGTTCTTCGTCAACGTCTCCGCGGATGAGGGCCGGATCGTAGCCGGAGCACTTCTCTTCCTTGTCTGCGCTGTGGCGGTCATCCTGATTCCAGTCGTCATGTTCCCGATCTTCAAGAAGCACAACGAGGCCTTGGCTCTTGGATATCTCGCGTTCAGAATCGTCGAGGGCGTCACGATAGTCGCCACGGTCGTGTCGTGGCTGCTGCTGATCACCCTGAGCAAGGAGTATGTTGCCGCTGAGGCGCCTGACGCCTCACACTTCGAGACGACCGGAGTCCTGTTGACAGAGTCTGGCATCTGGATCGGTTACATGCTGTCTCTCTTCCTGAGCCTGGGCTCCATCGTGTTCTTCTACATGCTGCATCAGACGAGGCTCGTTCATCGAGTCCTGACTCTGTGGGGCCTTGCCGGAGGCGTCCTGCATCTGGTCGGGACAGCCGGACTCATGTTCGGCTCCTTCGCCGATGATTCCGCGCTGGGTGTCTTGACAGTTCTTCCGTTGGCCCTGGTCGAGATGGTTCTTGCGGCATGGCTGATTATCAAGGGCTTCGATCCGTCTGCAATCGCTGAGCTCTCGGAGGGGGACAGCAAGGCGGTGGACTGATGGCGAATGGGACCGATGACTATGGCGTTTGGGTAGATGGGTGATGAAATGGACTCCAAGGAGAAGACCGTGGGGGTGTTGGTGGACTCGAAGATAGACGTGAAGGTGAAGCTCGCGATTCTATGGGCCGCTCTGGTGCTTTGCTACGCGTACGCGGACATCATCTCGTTCTTCCAGCCTGGAATCGTGGAAGAGCTCCTGACGGGTGAAATCGCTGGCATCGAGATGAGCCAGGGTTTCTTGTTGAGCATGTCTATCCTGATGACGGTCCCCATCTTCATGATCGCGTTGTCCTTGATCCTGAAGGCCAAGGTGAATCGGCTGGTGAACATCATCGTGGGCGCTTTCCACGCGGTTGTCCTGCTGACCACGACGCTCGTGCCGGGGGACACGTGGGCATACTATGGATACTTCATGACCGTTGAGGCGTTGTTCATCGGGCTGATCATCTGGCATGCGTGGAAGTGGCCTGTTCAGGCGGAGCTTGCGAGCCACGGCTCGTGAAGAGGCGAGAAGGCTGGAGCCCGTGCGCATCGACCGCACCTGACCCGGTGGTGAGGACCTGTGACGGTATGGCGAAAGTGTCCGTTCTACGAATCGAAGTTTCAGCTTGCCCTGAAGCTCGCCATCATCGGCTTTGGCGCTGTCGGCTTGTCGGCTCTCAATGTCTGGGTCTCTGCGATCTACTTGGCGTATTCACTTCTGTTCTTCTTGCTGATAATGCCGTTGAGACATTGCAGATACTGTTTCTACGCCGTCAGGGACTCCGGGAGTGACGGTGCTGAGAATGGCGTCGCCGTCGGGCCTCTGGCCGTGGCCGATTGGGTAGAGTCGTACCTCGAGAAGCATGTGGAGTGCGGGAAGAGATGGAGTGTCAACTTGTTCGTCCTGTGGATAGGGCCAATCGTCCTCATCGTCGTCTCGTTCTTCTTGGATTTCTCGATTCTCGCGGTGATCTCGTTGATCGGGTTTGTGTCGATGCTGGCCGTGATGGCGGCCGATATGAAGCGCAATGTCTGCCCGACTTGCGCAATCAGGGATGAATGCCATGCATCCTTCTGAGCTTGGGGAGTTGAAGAGATGAACGATAAGGAAGGTAGTATCGTGAAAGACTACGCCTGGTATAGTTGGGAGTCTCCTGTTGGAATGGGTATAGGCCTCACGGGGTTGGGCCTGTTCTTCCTCCTAGGTGCGCTCTCTCTGTCCGTGCTAGTCAATCTGTGAAGATGCCAGCTGCGGTCCGCCAATCCGTGACTACTGGACCAAGGACCAGGGGGTATCATACACTTCAGGGTCGGGAAGGACTACCGTCCTCACGAGCGCGGCTGCGAAGATAGATATGCATAGATGCCCCTGCCGTTCACCTGGGGGAATCTGGGCTGGACGGGCACAAGCGACTGTACTTCGCTGACAAACTGCGCTGGTCCATGATCGTGCTTGTCGTGTTCATACACGCGAGCGTGACCTACGGTTCATTGGGTTCGTGGTTCTACAGAGACTCCACAGGCGCCACGGACACGTCCGATACGATTCTCGCGATCTTCGGTGTCTTCGTTCAGGGGTTCTTCATGGGCATGCTGTTCCTTCTAGCGGGCTACTTCACTCCGGGGTCCTACAGGCGCAAGGGGCGGACCAAATTCATCAAGGACCGCTTGATCAGGCTCGGATTGCCAGCGCTGATCTTCATCTTCTTCATAGCGCCTCCGATAGTCTACTATCCAAACGAGGGCTACTGGCATGAGCAAGGGACGGCGTCATTCACGGAATGGCTCGGCGAGTACGTGCTGGATCCTTCAAGATGGGACACGGGCCCCCTTTGGTTCACCATCGCCCTTCTTGCTTTCACCCTGGCCTGGGTCGGATTCACGTCTCTTGGGCACACCAGGGAATCGTGTGAGAAGAAGAGGCTGCGCAATTGGCACTTGCTGCTCGCGGTCGTCCTCATGGGGGCTTCATCTTTCCTGGTCAGGATATGGTATCCAATAGGGACTGACGTCTGGAACATGCAGTTGTGCTTCTTTCCGCAGTACATCATCCTGTTCTTGTTGGGGATCTTGGCATACCGCAACGACTGGTTGATGAAAATCGAGAAGGGAACGGCCCGGCTCTGGAACTTGATGCTGTTGGTGTTGGTCGTCGTGATCTTCCCAGTACTCACAGTGGCCGGGGGCGCGCTCGAGGAAGAGACTGGCACGGACGCCTACTTCGGAGGAGTGCATTGGCAGTCCGCCGCGTTCTCGCTTTGGGTGGAGTGCTATTGCGTCGCCATGGTCGTTTCATTGATGTTCCTCTACAGGGAGAGATTCAACCAGCAGGGAAGGGTTTCGAGATACCTCTCTGACAACTCGTTCGCGGTCTATGTGTTCCACGCGCCAGTCGTCGTGGGCATAGGCGTCTTGCTGCATCCTGTCAGCGCGCCCGTGTTGCTCAAGTTCCTCGTTCTTGCGTTGAGCAGCCTTCCGATAGTCTATCTGCTTGCTGGGTTCGTGTTCCGCAAGATCCCCCTGCTGAAGACGATTCTATGAGTCTAGCCTGCATTCGACTCGCATCCCACCTACAGAGCCATCCGCCTAAGGGACATTACGTCTCGCCTTTCAGACGCCCGCAGATTCCTTAAAATACGGGCGAAGTGAATCGTGTTGGAGGGGTTATGGCAACTTGACATCCATCACTCTCGGGGACGATCTCGCAGGCTACCTTCAGAAAGCGCTTGAGATCGAGAGGGGGTTCGAAACCCTGTCAGAGTGGGAGGGCTATGTCGGCGTGAAGGAGAAGGAGCTCAGGGAAGTCCTCTTTCAGCTGGTGACTGATTCCGCTCAACACGGTAGAACCGTCGAGACCCTTCTCGACATGGTGCGGACCACGGCCGACTTTCGTGGACTCCCGCTCCAACCGCGTGGATTCAACTTCAGGGCCAAGGGCGAGGCTGAGATAATGAACGAGATATCCCGGACGGAGAACATCATGTTCGACCTGTACTCCGACATACGCGACGCACTCCGGAACTCGGATATGTCCAGCCTTCTAATCAGCCCGGACGACGCCTCCTCATTCATGACCTCTCTGGACGGGCTGATCAACGACGAGGCCAGACACATCAGCATAATCTCGAAGTATGTCAGGAAGCTGGATCGGCTGCGGTGAGAAGTCGCCGCGTCCTATGGCCAAGGGTGAGGTCATGAGTCGGGCTCCTCGGTCGGACCTCACTTTGAGGAATGTACCGTAAAGTAGTTTTAAACAGGACTCCGGTACCCTAGACGCCGGGGGCAAAAGCGCGTTCGTTTCTTGTAGCCAGCTACGGCGTCTTGTCCACGGTGACGTGGAGGGGAGCATGAAAGCTATCAAGAAGTGTTGTGTGTGGGGGACGTCTGTCGCGGTTCTCTTCGTCCTTCTGAGCGTCTCTGTGCTTGGGGCGTCGCTGGTGTTGGCCAAGGGCCAGAAGACCAAGCTCACCGACCTGGAGAAGGCGTTCATGGATGCGATAGACGATGACTACGCGTGGGAGGTGACAGAGACTCTCACGTATGGGGGCCGTGTTGTAACGGGCTCGGAGAAGGCGTACGAGACGGCCCTGTGGATCGAGAACCAGTTGGCGAATGTCTGCGGCCTAGGAGAGGAAAATGTCTACCTGGAGGCGTTTCCCGTGGTGAGCGCGGAGATTGACGAGGAAACGGCTGGTTTCAGTATAGGATATACCTCACTTGAAGTGAATTCGGGAGATGAGTGGATGTCCATCCCGGCGGTCCAATGCCACGAGGGCGATGGCACCGGCCCGGATGGGGTGACGGCCGAGATCGCGGATGTCGGAGAGGGCAAGCTGAAGGACTTCCTCAAGCTTGGCCCCAGTGGTGTGGAGGGCAAGATCGTGCTCTTCACGAGAACCGAGCTGCTGTTCTACGGGACACCCGTCCTGCATCAGGCGGCGAACCTGGGTGCGCTCGCGGCCATATGTCATTTCCCTAAGACGCCCGATGACGACCTCAAGATAGATGTCAGCGACGAGATTCTCCCGCTCGTGTACATCACGGACAACGACGCGGCCCTGATCAGGTCCATGATGGAATCTGGACCGGTGGAGGCCAGGCTCGTGGTGGACAACGAATGGACGGAGGAGCCCACTCTCACGGCGCACAACGTGATCGGCATGATCCCCGGCGCCGTCTATCCTGACCAGTTCGTGTACGTCGGCGCCCACTTCGACCATTGGTTCACGAGCGCGGCCGACGACAACTCCGGCCTCGGCTCGCTGCTATCGATGGCGAAGGCGGTCATCGACTCCGGCATACAGCCGGATAGGACGCTCGTCTTCTGCGCCTTCGACGCGGAAGAGATGGGTGGCTGGGCCGACACCTGGTATGATTGGTGCATGGGCTCGTACTCACACATCGTGGAGACGTTGGATGGAAACGTGCTCAACCCCGACCTTCCTGGGAAGATAGTCGCTATGTTCAACATGGACGTGATCGCGACCAAGAACACGATAGTGTACATCGAGACCACGCCAGAGCTGACGAAGTTCGTGAGGAGGGCCGCGTCCGACTCGGGCCTGCTCGACCTCGGGCTCCAGACATACATCTATTGGCCGCCTTCATCCTTCGACGACTGGCCGTTCTACCAGGCAGGCGTCCCTTGCACCGAGATATTCTGGTGGGGGGAGGAGTACGACCGGATCTATCACACGACCGGTGACACCTTGGCCACGTTGGACCCGCTGTATCTCCGCATCAACACAATCTTCAACGGTCTGATGATGCTGAGGATGTCCGAAGCGGCCGTGTTGCCATACAACCTTCCGGAGAACATGGAGGCGATCGAACTCGGTCTGCAGACGCTGTACGCTCTCGATCCGGACGCTGCTTCAGAGACCGATCTCTCGAGCGTCGTCGACGGACTGGAGGCGTACGCCTCGCAGCTCGACCGATTGGAGCGGCTGGTGTCACGAGGGCAGGTCGACGTCGACCTTTTGAACAGGAAGATGATGGAGTCCGCAGTGGTGCTGAACCCGGTCATGTTCGACTGGGACCTCACGGCGTGGATCCCGGGCTGGACCGGCATATCCATCTTCGACAACCCGGCCAACGACCTGTCCTGCATGAAGACCGCCATCGCGGCGCTCGAGGTCGGCGATCCCGAAGCAGCGCTCGACGCCTTGTCAGAGGTCGCGACGATGCGCTGGGGGAGGTTCGTCGACTACCAGACGTACATGAGCGTGCTCGGGGCGATATACTATGTCGAGCCGGGACACCTGCTCTGGGGCGAGGGGTTCCTGCCTCCGCTCTCGGACGTGCATCAGGTGTACACAAGCATCGAGGCGACGCTCGAGACACAAGGGGCCGACTACGCTGCAGAGATCGACGCCCTCTCACAGAAGGTGGAGGTCCTGTACGGTGAGGTGGATGCGTTGGGGGCCGAGCTGGGTCAGGCGCTGTCTGATGCGGCGGAAGTGCTGTCTGAGGCGCGGTAGGGGGGAATGTCCTCCCCAAACCCTTTCTCTTTCATTTCTCGAGCCGTGAATGGCTTGGCGGGCGTGCAGCCAACAGGTGGTCCTCTTGGAAGAGTCATCTAGAGCTGGACCGTCTCTTCTTGTATGGTCACTCCCTTTGCCGCCAACCGTTCGAGGTAGTCGTCTGGCGGAAGGTGTTCCGGTATGACTATGCCCTTCTCCTTGACGATTCCATCGGCCAGCATCTCGGTCGCCACGGCGCCTCCCGTGCCGACGAGGTACGCCCCCGCGTTCGTTCCGCAGAGCCTGTAGGCCTCGTCGTGTGCCATCATGGTCCATTGCTTGAGCTTCACCCTGCCGCCGTCCATCTCGCCCGTGAGCTCGACAACGAAGCACGTGTCCCCCCTCATCTTGCCTGCGAACTCCTCCGGCCGCGGCAACAGAGCGGCTACCACGTGTTGCGGGACTACCTTCGTCCCTCTCACGTTGACAGGTTCCTTCCCGAGCAGGCCCCATTCGCGGAACAGCGTCGCGGCCTGTGCGAACCTGTCATCGATACCTATGTTGAACGACGCCTGTT
>DUGQ01000226.1 GCA_013331315.1 Thermoplasmata archaeon | reverse complement strand
GAAGGTCGTGCACGATTGGATGTCCGAGGTGGGGGAGAGCACGATGGAGAAGGCGTACGGCATCGGTCCCGGCGACATACGCAACAAGGTGGAACTCGCGGAATGGCTCACCCACGCCGCGTCGCGCCTCGCGGGCCTCGTGAACAGGGACGCGGTCGACGACATCGACGACGTGCACAAGAGGATAGTCTACGGGGTCAGGGGAGAGCTTCTGGAGCTCGTGAAGCTGAGGGGCGTGGGCAGGGTCAGGGCGAGAGCTCTGTTCGACCGCAAGATACGCACTCTGGAGGACCTTCGTCACACCAGCTTCGACCGGCTTCGACAGATGCCAAACGTGGGGGAGGCCGTCGCTAGAGCGATCAAGTCCCAGCTCGGCCAGTCCGAGCCCGGCGTGGACGAGGATCTCGTGCGCGGCCAGAGTTCGCTGCGCGATTTCTGACCAAGGTATATTACCGCGCTCGTCCGTCAGGCCCTTGGTCGGCTATGCACGGCGACGGGCTAGGAGACGGGCCATCCGCGGTCCCCGTTTGGACGATAGAGGTCGAACGGGGCGATGCGAAGGACGTCATGGACTCCATCATCTCCAGAGCGGCCGAGTCAGGCGCGACGGTCCTCGTGCTCGACGGGAGGATGGTGTTCGGCTCCGATCACGTGGCCAGCGCCGCGTTCCACGCCCGCAGGGCGATCGCTGAGGGGAGAAACGCATCCGACTCACTGCTGATGGAGACCCTCCTCTACGCCTCGGGCGAGAGGCAGCTCAGCAGCGCGATAGGGAAGATGTCAGTGAGTGAGTCGACGACCTGTGTCGCGCTTGCGCTCCTCTCCGGGGAGAGGTTCGACCCAGGGGAGGATTGGCGCGAGATGAACAGGAAGCCGTCGGAGCCGGACCTGGAGTCTCTGCGCAGGTTCGGCGTAGGCGCCGAGGAAATGACGACAGTCGGCCCAGAGAGGGCCTCCGAACTCGTGCTGGAGCGAGTCGCCGCGGTCGACATCATCAAGAAGTGAGCGGGGGACGACCGACTGGCGGGACGCACCGCAGCAGTGTTATTATAATAAGACCTCCCGCCAATTACAGGGAACCATCATGGCTTCGGTAGTGGAGTGTGTCCCGAATTTCAGCGAGGGACGGAGGAAGGAGGTGGTGGACAAGATCGCCTACTCGATAAGCTCCGTCCCAGGTATCAAGATACTCGATGTCGAGATGGACGCTGACCACAACAGGTCAGTGATAACCTTCGTCGGCAACAAACATAGCATCCAAGAGGGCGCGTACAGGGGCGCGAGGGCGGCAGTCGAGCTCATAGACCTGACCAAGCACAAAGGTGAGCACCCGAGGATGGGGGCGCTCGACGTGCTCCCGTTCATCCCGCTGCAGGGGGCGACGATGGACGACTGCGTCAGGATAGCCCAGACGGTCGGGGAGCGGATCGCCAAGCACCTGAAGGTGCCGATATACCTATACGAGTCCGCAGCGAGGACGCCTGAGAGGAAGAACCTCGAGAACGTCAGGAAGGGGCAGTTCGAGGGTCTGAGGGAGACGATCAAGACAGACGACTCGAGATACCCCGACTTCGGCCCCCGGCAGGCCCACCCCACCGCGGGAGCGACTGCCATCGGCGCCAGGATGCCTCTGATCGCGTTCAACGTGAACCTGAGGTCGGACGACATAGCCGCGGCCAAGGAGATAGCGAAGAAGATACGCGCTAGCGGAGGCGGACTGCCTCACCTGAAGGCCCTAGGGTTCGAGCTCAAGGAGAAGGGGATGGTCCAGGTCTCGATGAACCTCACGGACTACACGGTCACGCCCATCTCCAAGGTCTTCGACCTGGTCAAGTCGGAGGCGGAGGCCAGGGGAATAGAGGTGGCGGAGGGAGAGATAATCGGGCTGATACCTCTGGACGCGGTGTGCGACATCACCGCGCGATTCCTGAAGCTCGAGCAATTCTCGAGCGGCCAGATACTGGAGAGACGAATATGGTCCTGAACAACCTCGAGGGCCTCCGGGGGTTCTGCGCAGACCTCTCGTCGGACTCGCCGTCTCCCGGAGGGGGAACGGCCTCAGCGGCGGCGGGCGCGATGGCCGCGTCGCTGCTGGCCATGGTCTGCTCGGTGACTGGCAAGAAGAAGAAGCACGAGGAGCACTGGCAAGAGCTTGGCATGCTGACCAATTCTCTCCTGACGCTCAGGGACGAGCTGGTCGACCTGGCCCAGCAGGACGCGAGGGCCTATGACGCCCTCGTGGAGGCCATGAAGAGGAAGAGGTCTGAGGACTCCGTCGAGGCGGAAGAGGCAGTCAGGGCGGCCCTCGGCGATGCGATCGAGGTGCCACAGAAGACGGCGCGGGCGTGCGNNCGTCCAGGACCAGTACGAGAGGGCGGGTCGGGCCGCCAAGGAGGCGCTGGACCGCATGAGCGGTGCGCTCAGGTAGCCCATGGGATGTTCGGCCAGATATCAGAGTTGATAGAGATGTCGATACCTTTAATACGATTGACTAAAATGAGAACAACTGAAGTTCTGCCAGAAGAGACGTCTCTCTCGAGAGCAGTCGTACAGGAGCTTGGATTGAGTTGGCCGGGAACTACCTGAAGAGCCTCCAGCTTGCGAAGCAACTGGAGGAGCGCGCCAAGGAGGCCGCGAAGAACAAGAAGCTCGCCGAGGAGGAGCGGGAAGCTCTCGAGGAGTTCCTGGACGTCTGCAAGAAGAACGATGTCGACCTTTCCGAGATCGACCTGACACTCTCAGAGTTCTCCGCCGCCATGAACTCCAAGGACTACCAGGCCGCCGTGGGGCACTCCAGGAAGGCCATGGAGATGGCGAAGAACGCCTACATAGGGAAGATAGCTGACGTGGCGGACTCGGTCGACGCGCTGCTAAGGCTCCTCGCGGGGGCCGAGGGAGAGGCCAAAGGCGCCAAGGAGATGTTGGATAAGAGCAAGGAACTGGTCGTCAAGGACGACCTCGAAGGCGCCATGAAGCTGGCGAAGAACGCGTACGACGCTGGCGAGCGGGCGTTTCACGAACATTTCTCAGCCCTGTTCTCGCAGGCGCAGGGCATCATAAACCAGGCGAGGGACATGGGGGACGATGTCAGCCTGTACGAGGACCTTCTGAGCAGGTCGAAGTCCGCGCTCGAGAAGCAGGACTACGAAGGGGGCATGTCCCAGCTCAAAGAGGCGCTCGAAGGGGCGGGAGAGAACCTCAAGACGCAGATAGAGGACACGATCTCGAGCGCCGAGGACCTCGTGAGGGCTGGCAAGGACATCGAGGCCGACATGGAGCGGGTGACGAGCCACATCGAGAGGGCGAAGGGCTCGCTCGAGTCATTAAGGTACAAGGACGCTCTCAGCTACTCGAAGAGGGCAGAGAGCGACGCTGACAAGGCCATATCCGGCCGTCTAAACGACATGATCCGGGACATAAAGGACGGCATCAAGGCGATGAACACCGTCGACGAGGACTCGCTGGAGTCCCGGCAGCTCCTGGAGAAGGCCCAAGAGGCGATCAAGGAGAAGGACTACACCGACGCGGTCGCTCAGTTCACTGAGGCGAGGGACAAGATCCAGGAGATACATTTCCAGGCCGTGCTCAGGGTCATCGCGAAGGCGAAGGACAAGTTCGTCCTCGCGAAGAAGGTCGGAGTGGACATGAGCGAGGCGCTCAGACTGCTGAACGCGTCCAGGGAGAGTCTCAGGAACCGGGAGTACCAAGAGGCGGTCAGCCTCGCGGAGAAGAGCGAGGACGCGGTCGAGACGTCACTGAAGTTATTCTACAGGGTCCGTGACGAACTGGTTGAGCTCGCGAAGTGCATCAAGACCTCGAAGGACCTCGACCAGGACGTCTCCGAGCCCAAGCGACTCATGGCGGAGGCGAAGAAGGCGTTCGAGAAGAAGGACTACGAGACCGCGGGCAAGGCCACGTCAGAGGGAGTGTCGATCGCCAGGAAGATGGCGTACGACGTCTCACGCACCAGACTCGACGAGGCGGACAAGGCGGTCAAGCTCGGCCTGGAAATAGGAGCGGAGATGGTCGACGCTGAGGGGTTCCTCGAGAGAGCCATGGCCTCCGCGGCCAACGACGACCCCTCGAAGACCGTGTCNNCTCTTCGATGCGTATCGACACCTCCGATATCGGGGTGCTCATGACGAGGGCGAGGGAGCTGCTCGAGAAGAGGTCGAACCAGGACGCCCTCATGCGCCTCAAGGAAGTCCACGCGGGCCTCGACGAGGCGATGTTCAGAGCGCTCCAGGCGGAGTTCTCGTCGATCAAGGATTCGTTCGAGGAGGCGAAGACGCTAGCGATAGACGTAGGGGACGCGAAGGACAGGCTCAAGGAGGCCAGGGCGAAGGCGGAGGACCACGCCTTCAGAGAGGCCTACGACCTGGTGGCTAACACCAAGGAGCTCATACATGACAAGATCGCGAGGTACGACTCGATAAAGGAGAAGGCCAGCAAGGCGGAGGAGCTCATATCCGACGCCGAGAGGAACAAGGTGGACGTCTCCGGGCTGACGAAGAAGCTGCACGAGGCGCGAGACATATTCGCCGCAGGCGGGCTCGACGACGCCGAGAAGATGCTCGACGGCTTGGTCGAGGACACCGAGAGACAGCTCGCGATGTACCTGGCAGCGAAGTTCATTCTCATATCCAAAGACAGCGTAGACCTGGCCGAGGCCCACGGGATCGCCGTGGACGAGGCCAAGACACTCCTGTCCGGGGCGAAGGATCGGATGAAGGAGAAGGACTACGACGGCGCCCTCGATTATAGCAAGAAGGCGAGCGAGAGCGCCAAGACCTCGTTGACGACAGGCGTCGACGAGATGATCATCGACGTGCAGAGAATCGTCACCGATGCCAAGAACGTGAGCATAGACACCGTGGGGCCCGAGAGGCTCGTCGAGAAGGCGACGGAACTCGCGAAGAAGGCCGACTTCGCCGAGGCGCTGAAGTGCCTGGAGTCGGCGAAGGAGGACATAGACCACGTCCGGAACCTGAGCTCGCAAGGAGCGGCCGAGATAAAGGCCGCCAGGAAGAGCCTGAAGGACGCCGAGACCCTGGACATGTCCGTCGACCAGTCGAGGGAGCTGTTGGACCAGGCGGTCGAGGCGTTGACCAGGCACCAGTACGCCATCGCCATAGAGCTGGCCAAGAAGTCGGCCGCGATGTCCCTCGAGGCGACCAAGGATACGATATGGAGGACCCTGGGGAGGTTCAAGCAACGCACCGAGGAAGCCGCGTCGAACGGGATCCATGTCGGTGTCGCGGAGCGATGCGTCGCGGAGGGCATCGAGGCGTTCAACCAAGGCCGATACCAGGACTCCTTGAAGCTCGCGATGCAGTGCGAGGCCGAGATGGAGCGAGCGGAGCTGCAGAAGGACATCAGCTCCCAGGCGGTCGAGAACGCCAGGAAGAAGGTCTCGGACGCGGTCGCCGAGGGCATAAAGGTCNNGGAGGGGATCAGGGCAGACCTCGCGGCCGAGGTCGTCGAGAAGGCGGAGAAGCTCCTCTCGAAGGGGAAGTACACCGATGCCCTGTCCAAATCGATAGAGAGCGGCGACATCCTCCACGATATCCGCGAGAACCTCGACAGCGCCCGCATCGAGTTCAGCGCCGCGAGGGAGCAGGTGGAGAGGCTGAAGAAGGTCAACATAGACACGTCCAGCTGTGACGAGATACTGGACATGGCCCACGAGTATCTGACCGCTCAGAACTTCGACAAGTTCGGGGACGCCCTCGCGAGGTGCTCGAAGAAAGCTGGAACGCTCTTCGAGTCGTCGGTGAGCGACCTGATGGACGAGACGAAGGACATGATCACGAAGGCGAAGGCGATGGGCATCAACACGAAGGTCTGCGAGGACCTGCTGGAAGTCGCCCAGACATCGTTCTCGGAGAAGCTCTGGGACTTCGCCTATCAGCAGGCCCAGGCGTGCAGGAGCAAGTGTATAGAGCTCGTCGAGAAGAAGCTGTCCAGCCTGGTCCAGGACGCGGAGGGGCGCTTGGACGCGATGGGACATGTCGGCGTCGCCGTCAAGTCCGTGCACGACCTCATCACGGAGGCGAAAACCGCGATGTCCTCCGGGAACCACATGAGGGCCTTCGACATCCTGATGGACGCCGATCAGAAGATTCAGATCATAGAGGACTCGAACCGGAAGTACCTCGATATCATGATAGCCGCTGAGAGCGCGATCGAGAACCTGCGCAGGCTCGGGGGCTCGGTCAAGGAGGCCGAGAGACTGCTCGACCTCGCAGACCTGGAGAAGGAGAAGGACTACGATTCCGCGATAGAGCTTGTCGCCGAGGCGCTAGACACTGCCCAGACGGGCGTGGAGTCGTACGCCCCGGACCTGTCGGGAACGATAACTACCGAGGGGCTCAACGGGGGAGACGAGGGCCAGTTGACGATCGTTCTCCGCAACAACGGCAAGGCGGAGGCGAGGGCGATCACGCTCGACCTCTCGGGAGAGTTCGAGGTCAGGAGCGCAGATGGACTGGCCCAGCTCGAGCCTGGAGCCGAGGGAACGATAGTGGCGAAGGTGGTCCCCCACAACGAGGGGGAGATAACCGTCAGGGCGAACGTGTCCGCCAAGAGGAGGTTCGATTCCGGGACCGACAGCTTCGAGTTCGAGGAGAAGTTCAAGGTCTTCCCATCCGGCCCGTCCTACAAGATCTCGAGGGCGACGGAGGTATCGAAGTGTCAGCTGTGCCAAGGGAAGATCAAGCCCGGCTTCGACACCGTCTCGTGCAGGTGCGGCAACCAGCTTCACCTCGCCTGCGCCAAGAGATCCAACAAGTGCCCGGTATGTGGCCAGAAGTACGAGTTCTAGGCGGACCCGCCGACCCGGGCGCTGGATATCCTCACCGCGGGCATCTCCACGCCGAACGCGTTGCGATGGTCCTTGCCGACCATGTCAATCCTCGAGAACATCTCAATCAGACCGATCCCTATGGTCGCCTGACGGATGTTCTCGCGCAGCTCGCCCTTCTCGATCAGGAAGCTCTCCATCATGAGCCCAGACAGCTCGCCCGTCGCGAGGTTGGGATTATCCAGCGTGAGACGCAGGTACACTCCTCGGTTCGTCTCGCGGACCATCTCGTCGACCGTGAAGTCCCCTCTTCGAACGACGAGGTTGGAGAATGATATCACCGGCGGGTGCCTGTAACTCCAGACCGCTCCCCCCCTCGAGGAGTTCCCCGTGCTGCTCACGGAGTCCTTCCCTGCGGTGTACGAATCGTGCAAGTACGAGCTGAGCGTGCCCGACTCGATGACCGGCGTCACCGAGGCCGGCGTGCCCTCGCCGTCGAACGACGTGCTTCCTGGCGCCCATTCGAGAGTCGGGTCGTCCACCACGGACAGGTTCTCCGCGGCGATCCTCTGACCCAGCTTCCCGGACAGGTAGCTTCTGCTGCGCTGCACGGTCTCGGCATTCGACCCGCCGCCCACGGCCTGGGCGAACACGTAGCCTCCGGCCAGAGGGTCCAGGATCACGGGGAGGTCGCCGGTCTCAATCTTCTTCAGCACGAGACCGCGCACCGCGTGTTCGCACGCGCTCCTTCCCACCCTGTCTAGGACCGACCGGTCGAGCCTCCTGCCGGACGCGTAGTCCAGCCCTGAGAACATGACGTTCCCGTCCTTCGCCACCGTCTCGGTGAACACGTCGAAGGAGGTCATCCTCTGCTCGGCGGCGAGGCCGTTGCTGTTCCTGATGGCCAACTCGCAAGTGGTCACGCCGAGGCCGGCGTTCACCGAGTGCACCTTCTCGTGAGCGCCCGCGGCTTCCACCAAGGTCAGAAGCATCTCCACCGCCTCGTCGGGCTGGATCGACGCCACGGTGCTGTCGTACAGAGTGGGATGACTGAGAGGCTGTCTCGCCTCGGGAAGGCCTTTGAAGTCAGGGTCGGGTATCCCCGCCTTCGACTGGGACACGGCGCGGCTGACCGCGAGCTCTACATCGGACATTTCGTGGCCCGAGCAGTACGCGAACCCTTGGCTTCCCCTGTCGAAAGTGCGAATGGCCACACCGGAGTCGGCCACCGATGACGCCTGCTTCATCGAGGACTTCTCGACCTCCGCCGTGGTGGAGCGATTGTCCACGACCAGTACGTCGAACACTGCACTGCCGGAACGCTCGAGGAGCGCCACAGCCCTATCCGCAAGA
>DUGQ01000007.1 GCA_013331315.1 Thermoplasmata archaeon | reverse complement strand
CCAGACGCGCGGGTGGTTCTACACCTCGCACGTGCTGTCGACTCTTCTTTTCAACCTCCCAGCGTTCAAGTCCGTGCTCGTGATGGGCCACGTTCTGGACGAGAACGGGCAGAAGATGCGTCCTGAGGCTGGAAACGTCATCTATCCCGATGAGATGTTCGAGTCCGTCGGAGCTGACGCGTCCAGACTGTACCTGCTCGGCACGCCGGTGTGGGAGGGCGTCGAGTTCTCGATGGAGAGCGTCAGGCTGTCCATGGTACGGAACCTCACGACCCTGGTCAATGTCTACAAGTTCTTCTCCACGAACGCGAACATGGTCGGCTACAGGGGCGAGTCCCTTGAAAGGAAGACACACGACCTCGATAGATGGATCCTATCAAGGCTCAACGCCACCGTCGGAGAGTCGAGGGACGCCTTCGACTCGCTCGAGGTCCACAGGGCCGTGAGGGCGTTCATGGCGTTCGTCGACGACCTCAGCAACTGGTACCTGAGACGGTCCCGGAAACGGTTCCAGCACGAGCAGGACCCACAGGACAGGTTCTCGGCGTACAGCACCCTGCACGAGTGCCTGATCACCGCCTCCAAGGTGATGGCTCCGATGATGCCGTTCCTGGCGGAAGGGCTCTACAAGAGCCTGAACGGCCCGATGGAGAGCGTCCATCTGGAGAGCTACCCTGTCCCTGACCGGCGCTCGTCGAACCCCGTCCTCGAATCACAGATGGCCCTGGTCCGCGAGGCCGTGGAATGCGGCCGACTTGCGAGGCAGAAGGCCGACGTGAAGATGAGGCAACCGTTGGAGGAGGCGGTCATCGCGGCCGGCGAGGACGGCGTGTGGGTTCTCAGACGGTACGAGAGGATGATCGCCGAGGAGCTCAACGTCAAACGCATCGAGTGCATCGAATCGAGAGAATCGATGATCGAGTACGTCGTCTCCCCGAACATGCGCACCCTCGGCCCGCGGCTGAAAGAGTCCGCGTCCGAGGTGGCGAGGCTCCTCGAGATGGTCGATGGCAGTCAAACGGCCAGGCATCTCGCGTCCGCGGGCAAGATAAGGGTCGGAGGGTTCGACATATTCGAGGACGACGTGGTCGTGACTGAGCGGGAGAAGCCGGGGTATACGCACGCGGGCTTCGGGGCGGTCCACGTATACATCTCCACCTCGATGCGTCCCAAGCTGAAGCTGGAGGGCTTGGCCAGAGAGGTGACCAGGCGGATCCAGCACATGCGGAAGGAGATGGGCCTCGAGTACGGCGAGCCGATCATGGTGGAGTACAACGCCCACCCCGACATCGCGCGTGCGATATCTTCGTACGAGGAGCTCATCGTGCGAGAGACCAACGCGAGGTCTTTGGTGGGCAAGGACTCCGTCGATGACGCGAAGAGGTGGACGATAAACAAGATGCCGTTCGATGTGGCCGTCAGGAAGGTCTGACCTTGACTCTCCTGCCGGTCATGCCGAAGCTCTTCTCCATCACGTACGCGTCCTTTCCGTTCGAGTAATAACCTTCCGCCACGCCGATTACCTTGTATCCGCTGTTCTCGTATAGCCTGACGGCGTCCTGGTTGTCAACTGCCACCTCGAGCATGAAGCGCCCGACCCCTCGTCTTCGGAACTCCTTCTCGCAGGCCTCGAGCAGCTTCCTTCCGAGGCCCTTGCCTCTGAAGCTGTCAAGGACCGCGACGGACCCTATTCTGCCGCAGTCGAGCCGTTTCGAAACGGCCGCCATGGCCGCGCCCGCTATCACTCCCCCTTCCACGGCTATCATGGCGAAAGCGTCCCTGCGGCCGATGTACGCCCTCACGGTCCCTCGGTCGAACCGTTCGTCTCCGAAGCACAACTCCTCTATCCTCATCATGCCGTCGAGGTCCTTCAGAGTGGCCGGTCTCACCCTCACGGGGAAGGGATTCTGGTCCCCTAATAAGTCAGTTCCTATCGCTCCGAAGGTCTTATATTCGGTCCAGAGCTTCAGCATCCGGATGCAGTCGATTAGGCAGGTGCTGTCGGGCGAGCAACTCGACAAGCCGGTGAAGGTCCGAGGCTGGATATACAGGACCCGAAGCAGCGGAGGCATCGTTTTCGCCGTGGTACGCGACTCTTCCGGGATCATCCAGGTCACGATGAAGAAAGGCGTCCTCCCAGACCAGGAGTTCGAGGCCGCTGCGAGCGCCGGGGTCGAGTCGTCCGTCATGGTCGAGGGCACGTTAGTCGAGGACAAGCGCGCGCCCGGAGGATACGAGGTGCGAGCGACGAAATTCTCGGTCATAGGTTCGTCGGAGCCGTTCCCGATAACCGAGTATCAGAGCACGGAGTTGTTGCTCGATCTGCGTCACCTGTGGATCCGCTCTCGTGAGCAGACTGCGGTGATGAGAGTCAAGGACTCTCTCTTGAGAGGCGCCAGGGGGTGGTTCCACTCCAACGACTACGTGGAAGTAACCCCGCCGATAATAACAGGGGTCGCCCCTGAGGACAGTACCCAACTGTTCCAGCTGAAGTACTTCGACCGGTTCGCCTATCTGTCACAGACCGCCCAGTTCTACCTGGAGTCCCTCATATTCTCATGCGAGCGCGTTTGGGCCCTCACCCCGTCCTTCAGGGCGGAGAAGTCCAGGACCCCGAGGCACCTGACCGAGTTCTGGCACCTCGAGATGGAGGCTGCGTGGCTCGACAACGATGCCAACATGAAGGCGCAGGAGGAGCTCGTGAGCTCGATGCTACGCTCCGCCGCGAAGGAATGCCCGTCCGAGCTGAAGTTGCTCGGGAGGGAGCCTGAGGCGCTGAGCAAGATCGAGCCGCCGTTCGAGCGTCTGTCGTACTCCGAGGCGATGGAAGAGCTCCGCGGCAAAGGGTTCGAAGTGTCCTGGGGTTCTGACCTGGGCGCTGCCGAGGAGCGTGAGCTGACCAAGGACAGGATTCTGCCGTTGTTCGTCGTCAATTACCCGAAGGAGCTGAAGCCGTTCTACATGAAGGAGAACCCGGATGACGCGAGGACGTACAAGAACAGCGATTTGCTGGCGCCGGAGGGATATGGCGAGATAATCGGCGGTAGCGAGAGGGAGACCGACAACGCACTCATCATCGAGCGTCTCAGGGACATCGGCGAGGACATGAAGAACTACGAATGGTACCTCGACCTGCGGAAGTACGGCTCGGTGCCGCACTCGGGGTTCGGCTTGGGGTTGGACCGCGTCGCCACCTGGGTGTGCAGGCTGGAGCACATACGGGACGCGATTCCGTTCCCGAGAACGGTCGCCAGGATATACCCGTGAGCCAGTCCTCAGTCTTTTCCTGGCTCAACCATGCGTTTGCAGTATTCGACGTAGACGTCGACCGCCCTCGCCACCTGATCTATCTCCACACTCTCGTCCACGACGTGGGCCTGTGTCGGCTCGCCGGGGCCGCAGACCATCAGTCGTTGGTTGTCGTGCTTGAACATCACCATCTCAGTGGCGTAGGGCACGCTGAGGACCTCGGCACTCCCGCCGACGATCTCGTGTAGCCGTGTCACGGCCTCGATGCTGGGGTCCGTCTCCACGGGCTCGAGGAGATGTAACACCTCTAGCTCGTACTCCGACTTCCCGAGCCGTTCTCTCACCATGGCCACGACCTCCTCCCCCGTCATGCTCGGGGGGAACCGCGAGTCCACCTCGACTTGGCAACCGTTGGGTATGACGTTGACCTGCGTCCCACCGCGTATGGTGTCTATGCAGAGTGTCAACTCCTCGAGAGGGTCGTCCGGTATCTTCTGGAGGTCCTCGAGCCCGCGCAACATCTTGAGCATCCTGGCGATCGCGTTCTCCCCAAGATGTGGCATGCTGGCGTGCGCGCTCTTCCCCTTCGTGCGCACGGCGAATTGGATCAGCCCCTTCTCCCTGACGATTATGTCGAAGTTGCTCGGCTCGGCCACTACGACCGCCGCCGCGTCCCTGAGTTCGTGGGCCCCCGCGACCGCCTGCGCGCCGTGCATCGAAATCTCCTCGTCGAGCGAGAGGCAAACCGAGAACGGCACGCCCTCGGGGGCCAGCCTCTCCGCGGCCAGCAGGATCGCAGCGCAACCAGCCTTCATGTCCGCGGCGCCTCTTCCATAGAGCCTGCCGTCTGCGACCTCTCCCTGCTCCTTGGTCCATCCCTTGCCTATCGGGACCGTGTCCAGGTGCCCTGAGAGGACGACCCCGCCCTTTCCGGAACGAGCGAATATGGCGGGCTTCTCCTTCGAGCCGTAGAGCTTCGGCTCCAGTCCGAAGCCTGACAGGATATCGGTGACGCGCTTCACGACCGGGGCGGTGTCATCCTCCTCCGCGCTCTTCAGAAGCACCAGCTCTCTCAGGAGCTCCTCTGCCCTGGCCCGCAACGACATCACCCTTTCTTGTCCGTCTTCGCGATGTGCTCCGCGATCTTCACGAGCAGCTTCGACAGGTTGCGCATGTCGCTGATGCTGGCGCACTCGGTGGGCGAGTGCGTGTACTTCATCGGTATCCCGAGCGGCATCATCAACGCGTTGAACTCCTGGATGGCGGCGCCGTCCGTGCCGCCCCCTCCGGAGCCGTACTGTATCTTGATCTTGGCCTTGCGGGCGACCTCCTCCACGAGATCCCTGAGCTTGGGCGACGCTATCGCCGAGTGGTCGAACATCCTCATCGCGGGCCCGCCTCCTATGAGGATCTTCTCGTAGGTGCTCCCCTGCATCGGCCCGTCCGTGGTCGTCATCGTGTCTATCGCGAAGACGTAGTCGGGTCTGAGGGAGAACCCTATCACCTTGGCCCCCCTGAGGCCGATCTCCTCCTGCACGCTGAACACGAAGCTGACCCTCGCTGGTATGTCGCGGCCCTTAACGGCCTCGATCGCCTCGAGGAGGACCGCGCAGCCGGCACGATCATCGATGCCTCTCGCGCAGATCACGTCGCCTCCCAGGTACGACACGTCCTTCTTGAAGACCATCGGGTCGAGCACGCGGACACCGAGCTTTTCCGTCTCCTTCCTCGTCCTCGTCCCGACATCCACCCTCACGTCTTCCCAGCTCACGACCTTCTTTCGGTCGTCGCTCTCCGTCATGAGATGGGGAGGCTTCAAGCCGAGTACGCCCGTGACCAACCCCTTCTGGGTCTTGATCTCGACGACCCTTCCGACGAGTGTGCGGTCGTCGATCCCTCCGACCTTGCGGATTCTGAGAGATCCGTCGTCCTCCATCCTGGTCACGATCAGGCCCAGCTCGTCCATATGGGCTATGAACACGATATGTGGCCCCTTCGAGCCGACGGTGACCACGAGGTTGCCTATGTTGTCCTCCTCGGCCGACAGTCTCATCCGCTTCAGCTTGGCGTGTATGTGCTCCCGGATGTCCTCCTCATATCCCGACACCCCGGGTATCCTGATCATCTCCTCGAGCATTTCCTTCATTTCGGACTCCTCCTGACGAACGGTGTCTTGACGACTTCGGCGCTGACGTACGCATCCCTTATCCTGACCTCTAGGCTTGAGCCTGGCGCCGCTTTCTCCATCGGGACGTACCCGAGCGCTATCCCTCGTCTCATTACCGGGGACAGCGTTCCGCTGGTTACCTTGCCCACGCCGACGCCTTCCGAGATGATGTCATAGCCGTGGCGTGGCACGCCCTTGTCCTTCAGGACAAGACCCGCCAGCACCGAGTATCCTCCTTTCTCCCTCTGATGCTCCAGGGCGCGTCTTCCTACGAACTCATGGTCCCATTTGACGACCCACGACGGCCCGGTCTGTAGCGAGGTCTGCGTGCCGTCGAAGTCTGTTCCTGACAGCAGCAGGCCCTTCTCGAGCCTCAGGGTATCTCTGGCCCCGAGGCCGACGGGTTTCACCCCGGCATCCCCGCCCTTCTCCAGGAGCGCTCTCCAGATCGTGACGGCACGGTCGTTCTCGCAGGTGATCTCGAACCCGTCCTCTCCGGTGTAGCCAGTCCTCGAAAGCAGAACTGGGCCGCCAGACGCTCCTTCGTTCACGGCGGGCCTGTCAGCGAGCAGAGGGCTAGAGACGTCTCCCCCTTCGCCGATACGGTCGAGGCGGACGAACGCCGCCCAGAATGCCCCCAGCCCCGTCAGCTCGGCGGATGTCAGCTCCTCAAGCATCTTCTGGGACTTCGGCCCCTGAACCGCGATCGTCGCGAGCTCGCGAGAGAGGTCGAGTACCTCCGGTCCGCTGGCGTGCTGTCTCGTCCACGCGAGTATCTTCTCGGTAGTCGCCGCGTTGGGGACCATGTGGACCTCATCGGCCGCCAGGGGCGTCACGATGGTGTCATCCAGTATCATCGCGCCTTCGTCCAGTATGTGGGTGTAGACGCATTTGCCGACAGGCGCGTCCTTGGTGTTGTTGGTCATCAACTCCGAGACGAGCTCTGCGGCGCCGTCTCCCCGGACGAAGATGTTCCCCATGTGCGAGACGTCGAACACGCCACAAGCCGACCGGACCGCCATGTGTTCATCGATGATCGATGTGAACTGTATGGGCATCTCCCAGCCGGCGAACGGCACCATCTTCGCCCCGAGACCGACATGCTCCTCGTACAACGGGGTTCGGTTCATCGTCTGCCGAATCAGGTTGGCATTTCAAAAGCTTTGGGAAGGTAAAACTCGGGTGGGCGATCCCGCGTACGCGCTCTCAAGCTCATCTGTACTGGTCTATCAGGGTCGTGAGGTCCTTCTCTAGCGCCACGCTCATGGCTGGCTGCTCGATGACCTCCACGTTTCGCTCCAGCAGGGCGAGCTCCTTCTCGCTGAAGGCGGTCGGGCTTATCGGCACCAGCACCGTCGACTTGCTCTGCATGACCTGCTCGTTCACGTGCTCCAGGAATCGCAGGACCTGCTGGAAGCCGTTGTTGATCACGAGGTACTCGAGCCCGTCGATGATGACGATGCATCTCTCGTATCGCTCGATGAACGACGATATGATGGTCGCCAACGTGCCAACGCTGGTCGGATTGTGGTGATCCTTACCCGGCGTGTGGCTGAGCCAGATTATGCGCGTGTCGAGGAGGTTGAAAGTGTCCTTGAGCTTCGCCGGGAACTGCCTCGTGACGCAGAGCCCCGGGAGGCCGTCCCCGACCTCGTTCTCGAAAAGCGCGAAGGCGAGGAACGGCTTGCGCTCTCTAACTACGTAGCACATGCCCTGCTCCATCTCGACTAATTCCAAAGCAGGCTTGTCCTCAGCCAACCTAGCATTCCCTCCGCCAATACGTCTGCACAGGAGCGGCGGTATATAAAGCTGCCCGTTTACTGACGGCATGATTGGAAAGCCTTTGCTCAGTATTCGTCATCCAGTATTTGAACGACCTTCTTCTCGAGCACTTTGGCGGGTATGTCTAGCAGCTTGATCACGGTCGTCTTGCCCGAGATGCCAGGGCCGCTCTTCTTCGCGCTGACTATGCCCAACGTGTCCAAGTCCTTCATGAGGCCCCAGAATGCGGTGTGCGCCCTCGCCTTCTCCTCATATTCCTCGCACGCGACCTTGTACGCCGACTCGACCTCCTTGGTGGTGATGAACGCCTTGCCACGTATGCTCCTGGAGATCGCCAGGAGGGTCAGCTTCTGGTGTCTGTCGAGGTCCGCCAACTTCGACTCCGTGATTGAGCTGTAGGCCTCCGCCTTGGCCCCCCGGACATGCTCGACGGAGACCGTCCCGGCCCCCTCCTCGTCTGCGAGCATGCCCGCCTTCTCCAGGATCTCGATCGCGAACCTCGCGTCCCCCCACTCAGAGGATATCTCCGCGACGAGGTCCACCGAGTCGTCTCCCACCGCTCCGTCGTGGAACGCGAGCTCCCCCCTCTGGGCCACGATGTCCTTCAGCTCCTCATACGAGTACTTGCCGAACTCGATGGCGTTTGTGCGCTTGAAGGTGCTCGCGGAGGCGGCGTCGAGGAGGTCGAACACGTTCTTCTGGGAGATGAGTATGAGCGAGACGTACTCCCTCCCGTCGACCTTCTCCTCGCCGAACCTGGTGAGTTTGTAGATGAGGTCCGGGCCGGCCTTCTTGAGCAGCACATCCGCCTCGTCCAGCACTATGACGAGATGCACCTTGCGCTTCTCGAGGTCCTTTCGCAGTATGCGGAGCATCTCCGTGATCGAGAACCCACGGTCGGGGAAGTTCGGCTGGAAATGGTTGACCACCTGCAGGATCACGCTCGACTCGCTGTTCCTCTGCCTGCAGTTGACGATGGTCCAGTCTATCGCCTTCTGGTGCTTCTCCCCGTACTCCTTGAGGTCCATGCAGAACCGCTTGGACGTGGCCGTCTTGCCCGTCCCGACGCTGCCCATGAGGACGGCGTTCTGGGAGAAGTTCGAGTCGACCACCGGCCGGAAGAGCATTATGAGCCTCTTCATCTGCCCTTCGCGGTGCACCAGCTTCTGGGGCACGTAGTCGAACGAGAGAGTACGCTGGTCCTTGAACACGCTCTTGCCTATAGCATCCCACATCTGCTTCAGCCTGGCCGAGCCTCGCTATTGACTTCGGCGTATTTTAAACGATTTGCACGGCCTCTCGCCCACAGGCCGTCCATGCAAAAACGATTTATCCTAATAGGACGGTCGAAGGCGAAGGTGGAACGACGCCGTCAGAGGACGACATAGTAAACTCGCTGCTCAAGGGAACGAAGACCATGCTGAGCTCCGAGACGCTGCTCGTGGACGCCGTCCAGGACCTGGTCAGGGACGAGATCAAGAAGCACATACGGCAGAAGATCGAGTCCGACCCCGAGCTGAAGAAGGAGATGGCCGCCGCGATCAAGCTGCTCATGGAGGCCAAGGTTCGTGAGGGGATAGCGGTCCTGAAACTGGCAAAGGGCGGCGCGAAGCTCGGCCTCGCGCTGGTCCCGCCCGAACTCCGCAAGGAGATGGGGCAGGAGCTGGTGTCGATGTTCGAGAAGGAAGTCAGCATGATGCTCGAGCACGACTAGTGCGGGCCGGCACTCGTACTTTCTGGGTCTTCAGAGAGGCTGTGCTAGCCCGCCCTCCGGCTCTCCGCGAAATCGGGTTTTCGAGAAGGGGTTTGTCAGAGAGACCCGGAAGGGCTCGCTCATCCGAAGAGCGCGCTGAGACCAGCCGCCGCCTCTTCCTCGGAGACCTTCTCTTCCTTCTTCTCCTCTTTCTTCTCTTCCTTCTTCTCGGCGGGTCCCGCAGCTGGTGCCTGGCCGGCCGCAGCCGCTGCTGGCACGGCGACGGCTGTCGCGATCGCCTCGTCGATGTTGACGCCTTCCAATGCGGCGGTCAGCGCCTTCACACGGGCAGCGTCAGCCTCGACGCCTGCAGCCTTCAAGACATTCGTTATGTTCTCCTCTGTCACCGGCTTCTTCGCCGCGTGCAGGACCATCGCGCTGTACACATATTCCATTCTTCTGCCTCCTTTAGCTAGATTATCCGAACAGTGCTCCGAGGCCGGCCGCAGCCTCCTCCTCGGAGACCTTCTCATCGTCCTTCTTGTCCTTGTCGTCCTTCTGATCGCCCTTGTCTCCATCGTCTTCCTTCTTGGGCGCCTGGGCGGGTGCCGCGCTCAGCTTGCCCTTGAGATCGTCGTCAAGGGCGTCGGGCATCCTCGACGCGAGGGACAGCATCTGGGCGTTCGCTTTCGAGAGCATCATCTTGACAGTCTCGCTGTTCACGACGCCCGAGTTGACCGCCAGGTTGAACGCGTTCGTGTGCGCCTTCGAGAGCAGAGGCCTTATCGAAGCCTCGGTCGGGAACGCCACGAACACCGATAGGTTGAGGGCGCTGGTCGCCGCCAGCTGTACCCGCGCGAGGTACTCGGCGTCGTCCACTGCCAGCACGTCCTTCCCGAAGACCATGCCCTCCTCGTAGGCCGCGCGTAGGTCGAGGCCCACTGTGATCGGGAATATCTCGAGCTTGGAAAGGACGAGGGCGACATCCCTCGATATCTCGTCGCCCTTCTTCACAAGGAGCTTGTCCTTCTTGATCACGACCTTCCCCTGCTCTATCGCGGCCGGAAGGCCAGCCTTCTGCAGCTCGCCGACTACCGGGCCCGGCTTGAAGGGCGTGTCCCCGGCCTTGACCTCGATGTCGTCGGGGGCGGTCTCGCCTCCTCTGGCGGGCATCTTGGTCTTCGTTCTGTCGAGCTGCTTGAACAGCCTGAACGGGTTGAGGTCGGAAGTCACGACGGCGCACTGCCCGTCAACGGACTCCGCGAGTCCATCGACGCCCTTCAGCTTCTTGCCCGCCTCCTTGATGGCAAGCCTCATCAAGGAGTTCTTCATCATCGTTATCTGGACCTTGTCCCTGAGATCGGTCCTCATCGTCTGGAACGCCGGCGCCGGCACGCCCCGCACATCGATGATCCCAATGACCTTGCTGTCGGAGATCTGTGACGCCAGCTTGCTCACGGCCTCCTTCTTCCAGGATGCGACATGGGCCGACATCTCAGATCACCTTGTACGAGCGGCCCATGGTCGTCTTGACATAGGCCGACCTTATGTTCTGCTTCCCCCTCTCCAGCTTCGCGGTTATCCTCTTCATGACCAGGTCGATGTTCTCCGCCAGGTGCTCCGGGGGCATGTCCTTGGCCCCGATCGGCAGGTGGAAGGTCATCTTGTCCCTCGTCCTCACCGTCACGCTGGACCTCAGCCTCTCGATGACGGGTCCGGGGTCCGACCCGGGCGGGACCGGTTTCGGCATCTTGCCCCGAGGCGCGAGTATTATGCCCAGGCGCTTACCGATAGTCGGCATCAACGGCGCCTCGGCGATGAAGTAGTCGCTAGAACGCGCCAGCTTCCTGGCCTTCGCCTTGTCCGAGGCCAGGTCCTCTATCTCCTCCGGCTGTACGATGACGTTCGCGATTCCCTTCGCCTTGACGGCCATCTCGGAACTCCCAAACACGCCCACCTTCACGGTCTTGCCGCGCCCGTGAGGGAGTATGATCTCCTCCTGGATACGGTTCTTGGGGTTCGAAAGGTCCACGTCCTTCAGGTTGATCGCCAGCTCGACCGTCTCGAGAAAATTGCGAGCCTTCGATTCAGCCTGAAGCTTCTTGATTGTATCTATGAGGCGCTGGTCTGCCAATTTGCATCCCTCCGGTGTAGTGCACGCGAGCACGGGGCTCTCCTACACTCCTAGGGGTTTCAGCGAATGCAGAGATGGTTTATAAGCCTTTTGGGTGGGGCCAGGGCCTTCCCAGGCCCTCAGGACCCACGCTCTCCGCGCCCGCCGTTAGGCCTCGGAATCATTTAACCCCTTCGAAAGCCTTTCAGGTCGTCAGCATAGGAGGAGGAGCGTTTGGCGAGGAAGATCGTCATTGTGGGCGGGGGTTGCGGCGGCGGAACGGCGGCACAGTTCGCGAGGAAGACGGACCGGAGCGCCGAGATCACGATCATCGAGCGGGAGCCGTACCCTCAGTACTCAAGGTGCGGCCTTCCGTACGGCATATCAGGAATCATACCCGAGCTTACCAACCTCATCGAGGCTCCAGAGGAACGGCTCAAGAAGAGCAGGATAGACGTGCTTCTGGGCTCGGATGTGACGAAGGTCGACCCGGCGAAGAAGGTCGCGACCGTTCGCCGGTCCGATGGTGAGCAGCTCGAGCTGCCGTATGACTCGCTCGTTCTGGCCACGGGCGCCAGCGCGTTCGTGCCAGGCATCAAGGGGGCGTACGCGGACGGCGGCGCCCAGGGAGACCTCAAGAAGGGCGTGTACGTGCTGCGGACGATCGAGGACGCCAGAGGCATCCAGTCCCTCGCGTCGAAGGGTAAGCGGGCCGTGGTCGTGGGCGCGGGCCTGGTCGGTCTGGAGGTGGCCGAGGCCCTGATGATCCGCGGTTGCAAGGTCACCATAATCGAGTACCTGTCGAACTGCATCCTCGCGATGGTCGACGACGACATGGCCCAGATGATGGCCGCGGCGATCGAGAGGGACGGCGTCAAGATGTTCACCGATTACGAGGTCACCGAGATACTCGGGGAAGAGAAGGCCAACTGCGCCGTGGCCGTGGACCGCAAGACGGGCGAGGAGCGTACCTTCTACGCGGACGTGATAGTATTCGCAACTGGCCAGCGGGGAGAGACCGCCCTCGCCAAGCAGATCGGGTGCTCGACCGGGGAGACGAGGCAGATAATCGTCGACGACCGCTGCGAGACCTGCGTCGATGGCGTCTTCTCGGTCGGCGACTGCACTGAGTACCCGGAGTTCATCACAGGCAAGCCCACGGTGAGCGGCCTGGGCACGATCGCGGTGAAGATGGCGATGGTGGCGGGGGTGAACGCCGCCGGTGGCGACGAGAGGCTGCCCAAGGGCTTCCTGCAGACCCGGGCCACCGAGCCGTTCAACTGCCAGGTCGCGGCGGTCGGGCCGACCACCGCGCAGCTCGAGAAGGCGGGCATCAAGCCGATAATCGGCAAGGTCAGAGGGTTCACCCTGCCAGACTACTTCCCGGGGAGGAAGGAGATATACGTCAAGGTCCTGGCCCACCCGAAGGACGGCAGGATACTCGCCGCCCAGATAGTGGGCGAGTCGCGCGTGCATATGCGTGTCAACGCCTTCGCGGCAGCCGTCCAGGCGGGCATGACCGTCCACGACTTCGCCAAGCTCGAGACCGCGTACTGCCCGCCAGCCGCGCCGACGATAGACGTGATCACGATAGCCTGCGAGGCGGTCCGGCTCAAGATGGAGCGGATGAGACCTTCGTCTGGATGATCTTGCGCTATGGCAGAAACCCGTCGCGCGTTCAGAACAGTCCCTGGTACTCGCCAGCGTCGATCTCGGCGATTACCTTCCTTGGGTCCTTGCCGTCCACGGTCACGCCCATGGAGACACAGGTGCCCACGACCTCCCTGAACCGCCCCTTCTTGTCCTTCGCGAGCATGGAATCCTTCTTCATGTCCGCGATCCTGGTAACCTGCTGGACGGTCAGGTTGCCGACGAAGTCGGAGTTAGGCTTGCCGCTGCCCTTCTCGAGCTTAAGCTCCTTCATGACCAGCGCCGACGTCGGCGGTGTGCCGACCTTGATCTCGAACTCCTTCGTCTTCGGGTCTATCAGCAGCGTCACTGGCACCTTCATGCCCGTGAACGCCTTCGTCTTCTCGTTTATCGCGCCGACTATCTGGATCACGTTGACACCGAGCGGTCCCAGCGCGGGGCCGAGCGGCGGGCCTGGGGTCGCCTTGCCCCCGTCCACGAGAACCTCAAGCTTGTCCACCATCGTATTCACTTCTCCTTCTCAAGCACTCGAACATGATCTCCGCGGATCGTCACGGGTATCGGCACCATCGCCTCGAACAGCTCGACGGTGATCTCCTCCTTCGCCTCGTCGATCTGTTGGACCCGGGCCTTCTCACCCTTGAACGGCCCGGCTATGAGTTCGACTATGTCACCCTCGACTATGCCAGACACTATCGGCTTCGGCGTCAGGAAATGCTCTATCTCGGCGAAGCTCGTCTCGCCCTTGACGAGCCCTCGCGTCCTGCGCACGCCCTTCACGACCTCCCTGAGGGCGTCCGTGTTCATCGCCTCGACGAACACATAGCCCCGTATGGTCGCGGGCGACAGTATCGCGAACACGCCGATCGGCTTGCCCTTCGCCCTGCTAGACAGCGAGTCCGCCACCGTCTTCTCGTGGCCTATGGACGTCTTCACGGCGAGCACCGACTGCCTCGCGGACGCCTGGAGGGTCGCCACGTCCGAGACGCTCGGGTCCTCCCTGAGGCTCGCGTTGACCAGGACGGTTATCTTGTCCCCGTACCGCGCGCCTGTCGGCGACGCGACGTTGAGCGTGAAAGTCTTCTCGTTCCCGGGCATAATGTCGAACTCGCGGGCCTCCTCGACCTCCGCGGTGGGTGTGTTCTCCCAGACGACCCCGAGCGGGTCGAAGAGCTTGACGAACCATTCAGGAGATCCCTCCTCGGTCGCCGCGAAGACCGTGTCGACCTTTATCACCACTGTGTGCGCCTGCCCGTCCTCCGGTATCTTGAGGACCATCTCGTAGTCCGTCTTATCTCCGGAGGCCATGCTGCGTTTGGTCTCGCCCTGCACAATGAGCTTGAGCGACTTGTCAGCGGGCTGCGGAGGCGGCGCCTTGTCCGCCTCCTTCTTGACCGGCTCAGCATCGTCAAAGATTCCCAAAATCATCCCCTCACAATCGTGTGTGACCGCATCGGGCCGTCCTCATCCGAAGGCGTTCATCACCATGTCGGACCCGTACTCGAATATCCAGTATATCAGGAAGCCGAGTCCGCCCATCAGTATGAGCCCTATCGCGACTATCTGGCTTATCTTGACGTACTCCTCGCCCGAGGGCTTCCGTGCCATCTTGAGCACGCGGCCGTACTTGCCCTTGCCGATGTGTTTCGTCTTCTCCTCGATCCTCCTCTGGAGGTCCCAGGATCTGTCGACTATGTCACTCATCGCGGTCCTTCCTAGTACAGTAACTACTTAATAAAGTCTAGTCCCAGCTCGCGCCCCTTGCTCTCCTTCGAGGGCCCGAAGATGTGCTTCGACTTCACGCCAGTGATGACGACCATGACCCTCATCGTGTCGTCCAGCGTCTCGTCGACCGCCGCACCCCATATTATCCTGGCGTTCGGGTTGATCTTGGACTGGATTATCTCGGCGACCTCCTCGGCCTCCTTGACGGTCATGTCCGAGCCGCCCGTGACGTTCACGAGCGCCGCGGTCGCCTCGCTGATGTCCAGCTCGATCAGCGGCGAGTTGATGGCCTCCGTCACGGCGGTGACGGCCCTCTCGTCGTCGTCCGACTCGCCCAGGCCAATCATCGCCACTCCGCCGGATTTCATGACGGTCTTGATGTCGTTGAAGTCCAGGTTCACCAGGCCAGGCTTGGTCACTATCTCCGTGATGCCCTTGATCGCCCTCATGAGCACCTCGTCAGCCACCTTGAACGCGGCGTTGAGCGAGAGCTTCGGGACGAGCTCTATGAGCTTGTCGTTCGGTATGACTATGACGGTGTCAGCCACGCTCCTCAGCCTGTCGAGGCCCCAGTCAGCGTTCTCCGCCCTGATGACACCCTCGGCCTTGAACGGGTACGTGCATATCGCTATCGTCAGCGCGCCGAGCTCCTTGGCGATGTGCGCCACGAAAGGCGCCGAACCTGTCCCGGTCCCGCCCCCGAGGCCACAGGTGACGAACACCACGTCCGCCTCCTTGAGCGCGACCTTGAGCTCCTCCTCGGCCTCCCTGGCGGCCTCCTCGCCGACCTGCGGAAGCGCGCCGGCGCCAAGGCCACGGGTCACCCTCTTCCCCAGCAGTATCTTGTGAGGGGCCCTGGTCATGAGCAGGTGCTGCGCGTCCGTGTTGGCGGCGTACAGCTCGGCCCCTATGATGCCAGCCTCCGCGAGTCGGTTGACCGTGTTGCAGCCACCGCCCCCACAGCCGATGATCTTGATGTTCGTCCTGAGGTTCAGCAGTATCCTCTGCAGCTCCTCGTCCTCCGCCGTGAAGGCTCTCAAGACGTCTGGAGAACTCTTCGTGTGCTCCTCCTCAACGTTGGAAAGGGCACTGTCGATGAGCGATTTCATGTCGGACCTCCATGGTGCATTAACCATCTAACTAGATGATAATATGCCAGTTGCGGGTCGAGCCCGCCGGCTTTTTGACCGTAGTTGATTAGGTCTCTTAAAAGTTTCGGCAGCGCCCTGGGTCCCTTCAGTGCACCACGTCGACCTCGCCGACGCCCCTCGAGCGCCTCTCGCCGCCCTTGCCGAGTATCTGCTTGGACTTGACACCCGTGGCGACCAACATGACCTTGACTGTCTTGTCCAGCGCAGGATCGACGGCAGCTCCCCAGATTATCCGCGCGTTCTGGCCCACGCGCGACTGGATCTCCTCGGCCGCCCTCTCGGCCTCCGAGATGGTCATGTCCGTGCCTCCTATGACGTCCACGAGGACGCCGTTCGCCTCGCTTATGTCGACCTCGAGCAGAGGCGAGTTGATGGCCTGGTCTATCGCCTCCTGGATCCGCTCCTCGCCAGGCGCGTCAGACTCGCCCAGTCCCATCATCGCGACTCCGGCGCCCTTCATGACGGTCTTGACATCGTTGAAGTCCAGGTTGACGAGCCCAGGTCTGGTTATGACCTCGGTCAATCCCTTGATCGACCTCATCAGCACCTCGTCTGCGACCTTGAACGCGGCGTTCAGCGACAACCTCGGCACGAGGTCGAGGAGTTTGTCGTTCGGTATGACGATGACGGTGTCCGAGGCCTCCCTCAGCCTCTCAAGCCCCCACTCGGCGTTCTCCATCCTCATCCTTCCCTCGCCTCTGAAGGGAAGCGTCGCGATGGATATCGTGAGTGCGCCCATCTCCTTCGCCATCCTGGCGACGATCGGCGCCCCACCCGTGCCCGTGCCTCCGCCGAGCCCGCAGGTGACGAAGCATATGTGAGTGTCAGCGAGTATCTTCTTGAGGTCGTCCTCTGCCTCCCTGGCCGCTTCCTCGCCGACCTGTGGGAGCGCGCCTGCCCCGAGACCTCTGGTGACCCTCCTTCCGAGGAGTATCTTGTGCGGGACCCTCAGCACGAGAAGGTGTTGCGCGTCCGTGTTCGCCGCGAATATCTCCGCTCCGACGACCCCCTCGTCGTAAACACGCGAGATGGTGTTGGTGCCGGCTCCTCCGACTCCTATGATCTTGATGTTCGTCTTGAGGCTCCGAAGGATCTGCTCTAGCTCCTGATCGACCCTCTGATCCTGAAACACAGCGGTCTCCGGCCCGCTGCCAGCACCCATTGTAGATTCTCGTGCAAGCGCATCTTCGACAAGCGATCTCATCATGCCACGTCACCATCCCTGAGGCGTTGGAGATGATGCACTTCGTACCGTTTAAGTGCATCCCTCGCGCGCGCCGCGCGCATTTTAAATATCACAGTGTGGGTATAAATATGTTGTTCCAGACAGCCCGGCTCTGACCGCCCTCCTCTAATCATACCGATTCGACACTTTTTTCATCTCCCGGGGCGATGGTCGAAGACGTGAGAATAAGGGCGCATGTAGTCTTCGAGGGACGTGTCCAGGGCGTGTTCTTCAGAGCCAACGCCCAGGAGTGCGCGAGAGCCCTCGGCCTTGTAGGATGGGTGAGGAACACCAGGGACGGCCGCGTCGAGGCGGTCTTCGAAGGCGAGGAGGAGATCGTGAAGAAGGCGATCGACTGGTGCGAGACAGGGCAGCCTCACGCGAAGGTGACGTCCAAGACCGTCACGACCTCGGAGCCCACGGGCGAGTTCTCGGGCTTCGACATCGTCCGCTGATAACGGTCACTTCACTATGATTATGTAGACGAGGGAGACGCCAGCGATGGCTAGGGTGCTGATGAGGTCGACCCCGAGCAGGAGCGCCCCTATGACCAACGCGACGCCCACGGCCTTGCCGCTGTTGAGGAAGAACTCCCTGAGCAGAACGCCCTTCTTCTTGAACTTCTCGAGTTTGTCCACGAGCATGGTGAACAGGAACGAGGGCACCATTGCGATCCAGAAGTAGGCCATGCTGATGGCCGACAGGTACTCCTCCGCTGAGGTGGAGTACGCGGCGAACAGCACGCTCAATCCTCCGAACGCGGCCCCGATCCTCACGATGGACGCCCGGTCGCGCAGCCTGTCCGATAGGTATCCGAGCGCGACCGTCATGACCGCGCCCCAGAGCGCGAAGAGCGACAGGTATCCACTCAGCGTCGCCTCGTCCTTCGCGAACTCGAAGCTGATGATTGGGATCGCGACCCAGAATATTCCGTCCTGGATGCCTTCGGCGAACAGCGCCGATGTGATTCTCCAGTCCGTCCCTCTGAGATCCAGGTCCACGTTGAACCGGCCGACGAGGTTCAGCTTCAGGGACTGCAGCAGCTCAGGGATGATGATGCGACTGCGTATGTTCTTGAGCACCTTCAGTCCGGAGACGAAGAACAGGTCAGCGAGCGCAATGGCGGCGCCCGTCGCGAAAAGCACGTCATAGGAGTAGAACGTGATGATGAACCCGCCCAGGAGGGGCGAGACAGTCGTGAGGAGCGGGAATATCAGGAAGTACGCACCCACGCCCGCGCCCCTCTTCTTCTTCGACGTGATGTGCATCACGAGCGCGAAGTACGGGACCCAGAAAGTGGCGATGTAGGTGCCGAAGAATATCGGCGGGATTATCACGAGGTACCAGCCGTCGAAGGCGATCAGCGCGAGATAGTAGAGCGCCAGACAGACCAACGAGGTCGTGATCGACGCTGGGAAGTTCCTCAGGATCGGCCTCGACGCGAACGCCATTATCAGCGTCGGCACGAGGGCGGACACGAGTATGAAGACCGCGCACTCCAGATACGAGTGCCCTTCTCTTATGAGGAATATGAGCGCGAAAGCGTTCGCGAGCGTGTTGGCGAACGCAACAAGGGTTTGAACTATGACCAGCGCCCCGTGCCTGTGCGAGAGCGCCAGCACGTAGTGTTTGAAGTGGGCCGCAACCATCCGTTAGTCCTCGATGGACCGTGAAGATTAGAGGATGTTCATACGGTTTTCGCTCAGGTCGTCTTTCGGGTAGAATCACCCGAAGGCGGGCCCGTATGTCCTGCTCGGGTTGTCCCGGTGGATCACGTACGCCTGCTCCTCGGTCATCTGCCCGCGCTCGATGAGAGTCTTGGTCCTCTTAGGGACGGTCGTTATCGCCAGCACCGCCCCGGGGCGCCTCGGATCATCGAGGAAGTCGGTTTCCATCATGAAGCGGGTGCCCTTGCTGAGCGCCTCCTGGACCGCCTCCTTCCCAGCGAGGACGGACGGCATCAGCCCGGAGTTCTCCTCGGGAAGCACCGCAGGGGGGGAGTAGTGCTTGACCACCCTCCCGCGGTCGAGGCCGACGCTGTCGGCCATCTCCGCGAGCTCGACCATGGTCCGAGGGGTTCCGGACTCCGTGTGGAGCACTATCGCGCAGTCGACCTCCTGAGCGAGGCGCATGCCGTGGAGCAGTATCTCGTTGGACGCCTTCCAGACGTCTTCGGGCACTGGGAAGTGAGGCCTCCCGACTTCGCCTATCGCCAGGGCCTTTCCCTCCCTGACGAACTCAGCGGCTATGTCCATCCCAGCGATCATCATGTCCTTCCCGGCTTCGAGCCCGAGCCTCCTCTCGAAGCCCAGCAGCTCGACGGGGTAGGGGCCGACGGTGGCGAACGCCTTCACCCCGGTCTCCGAGTTTATCCTCTCGACGGTCGAGACCGTGACGTCGTAGCTACTGCGGAAGTCCTCTGCCGAGTTGACCCTTACCTCCGAGTACGGAAGGTGTGACACTATCAAGTGGGTCCCGCCCAGGCGCTCGAAATCCCTGACCGCGTCCACGTTGCGTCCTATGCGAGGCTCGAGATGGACGTGGTTGTCCAGTATCGGCGCGGACATGCGTCAGCACTCTATCTCAGAAGCCCGGCCGCCTTCAGCTCCTCGGTGATCTTGTCCACCGCCGCCTCGACGTCCTCCGGCTTGCGGGCGCCCGTGCAGACGAGCTTCCCGCTCCCGAAGAGCAGGACGACGACCTTCGGCGAGTCTATCCTGTAGACCAGTCCAGGGAACTGCTCCGGCTCGTACTCGACCTTCTCCAGGCCGAGGCTGATCGCGATGGCGTTCAGGTTGATCTGGGCGCCCAGGTCGCTCGACGCGACTATGTTCTGGACCTCTATCTTGGGCTCTATCTTGATCACTATGCCCGCGGCCTCGATCTGCTTCGCCACCTTGCTGATGGCGGTCTTGACCTGTTCGAGGCTCTTCGCGCCCGTGCACACGACCTTTCCGCTTCTGAAAAGCAGCGTCGCCGTCTTCGGCTCTTTCAGTCTGTATATCAGACCTGGGAACTGCTCCGGCTCGTA
>DUGQ01000156.1 GCA_013331315.1 Thermoplasmata archaeon | reverse complement strand
GGCGTTCCAGGGGAAACGGATAGGACCGTCGATTCGCCGAAGACTTCCTCATCTCCAGAATTGAAGAAGACGAGGATCTCGCCGTCGTCAGTCGACAGCACCAAATCGAGCAGGCCGTCGGTGTTGAAGTCTCCTGCGCTCGCCGCCGTTGCGTTCTGGTCGCAGTCGTACTGTTCCGTGGTGAACCCGTCGGGAAGTGTCGAGTCTCCGAAGTTGATCGTGAAGCTGGCTTCTGTTCTGCTAGCAGTCATCACGTCATCGAACCCGTCACCGTCGAAGTCCTCTATCAACAGCAACGAGGGCTCGTAGCCAAGAGCGATGGTAGTGGTCGTGCCCGTGAACGATTGAAGGTAGCCGAAGCCATCAAGGTCAGGATACAGCAGCACGAGGTCTTCCCAATCGTCGCCGTCCAAGTCGCCAGCTGAGACCGCGCTCGCCGGGTAGACCGGATAGGCCCACACGGTGAGGTTGCTGTTGCTGAAGTACGGCGCATTCGATGTGTATAGCGAGAGGCTCGAACCGTTCCAGTCTTCTCTCGCCGACGCAACAGCTATGTCCGTTTGCGTATCGCCGTTCAAATCGGCGATCAGTGACCCCCTTGGGGTAGAACCCGTTGGGAAGACGAAATCAGGAAGAGCGCGCCAGATTGGAGAGGTTGACCTCTGAATGAATCCAGAAGCAGCATTTGCCTCTGCGCTGAGAATTAGAATATCATGCCTTCCGTCGCCATCAAGATCATCTACGTTGACGTTGCTCGGTGCGTAGTCTAGAGAACGATTGTAGTCTTCAAGAGTTGGAATTTGGCCGAGGCTCTGCATGAAGAAATGAATGGCGGATACTCCAACCGAAGTCACGAGCAGGTCGTCAGCCTCATCGGCGTTGAGCCTACCGGACGCAAGCGAAGTGGGCAGCCCATCGATGTTGACTATCAAGTCAGGACTCATCCCCAGGGTAAACGGCTGGTAGAATACCATTACAGAGTAGTCGAAGTAGTTCGAGACTGCAAGGTCGGCGTCCCCATCGTCGTTGAAGTCTCCCACACAAGCTGCGCTTGAACCCCGGCCTGTTCCGAATACGTCGGGCGAGAGGAAGTTCGGACCCCTGAAGAGCTCCACGAATCCGGGCGTTGACGACGGAGAGCCACCCATACAGACCGCAGCTATGTCCTCAGCCGAATCACCGGTCAGATTCCCTGTGACAAGCATAGACGCATTCTCGTAGGATACGTATCTGGGCTCATTCAGGAACGACTCAAACACAGAGACTGTGGAGTTGAAGTCGAATATCTCGATTCGGTCGACCTCCAAATCACTCGCCCTTCTCTCCAACACAGCGATCTGGAGTTCCCCTGCACCTTCTGCGTCTAGCAGAGATACGCTGACAGGGATCCTGCTCAAGCTGATGTTGTATGAAGCGTAGGTCAAGTAGCTTCCCGACGCGTCCCCCTCAAAGACGGAGACCGATGGGGTCTCCCCTCCAACGCCAACCACAAGATCGACGAAACCATCCTTGGTTACATCGCCCAAGACGACATCGGTGGACCCACCATCCAACATCAAAGCCCGCGATATCATCGGATACTCGGGAACCGTCGAGGAAGTGTCGATTGACGGCAAGAATTGAACGGACTCGATGAAGGCAAATCCGGTACTCTCATCCCTATTCTGAAGCGATGAGAGAGCACCCTGAGGATATGCCTGAGAGATTGCGAGAGGCACTAGTAGAGATGCAACGATGACAACGACCAGCGTCGTCGCCGAGAATCGATGCAAGTGTGACCCATCCCAGATGTAGGCAGAGGATTCACTTTTATATGATACTTTCGGAAAAAATGACCGCCAGGAACCGGAGATGGCGTGTCCAAACCTTATATAGAGAAATCACCTACGAAGATACGATGAGCAGCTCGATTCGGATCGGAAGAGTGTTCGGGATTCCGATATTCATACACCTCAGCTTCCTGCTGATACTGCCCCTCTTCGTCTACGTGTTCTCCGAGGGCACCGGGAAGATTCTCGGCATCACGATAGGCTTCGGAGGGCTAGACGTGGAGCCCGGGATCCAATACGTATTCGGCACCGCGGCTGCGGTCATATTCTTCGCGACCATCCTCGCGCACGAACTCGCGCACTCGTACGTCGCGATAANNATTCGTCACATAACGCTCATGCTGTTCGGCGGAGTCGCCTCTATGGAGGAGATTCCGCGCCAGCCAGGCCAGGAACTGAAGATGGCCCTCGCTGGGCCCATGACCAGCCTGGTCATAGGAGTCCTCTCGTACCTGATGATGGTCGTGGTCGAGGGTATAGGGTCCAGTGCGGTGGAGGTAGAGGCGATAGGCATACTGCTGGGAATCATAGCGTTCTACAACGTACTGCTCGCGGCCTTCAACCTTGTCCCCGCGTTCCCCATGGACGGGGGAAGGGTCCTGAGGTCGTTCCTCTCGACCCGGATGTCGCATGTGGAGGCGACGAGGAAGGCCGCCGCCGTGGCGAAGGTCCTCGCGGGGATAATGGCGTTCGTCGGAATCATCTTCTTCAACATCTTCCTGATATTCATCGCGTTCTTCGTCTACATGGGGGCCAAAGAGGAGGAACAGGCGACGGTGATCTCCGAGAGCCTCGAGGGGCTCACCGTCAGGCAGCTCATGACGACGAACGTACAGATCGTCCGACCGAACATGTCGGTCCAGCAACTGCTGGACCTGATACTCGTCACGAGGAGGATGGGCTATCCTGTCGTGGAGGACAGGATCGTGGGCATGGTCACACTATCCGACACGAACAAGGTGCCCAAGCAGGAGGCGAACCTGCGCACCGTGAGGGAGATAATGTCGACGGACGTTGTCACCATCGCTCCTGAGGCCCCGGCGACGACCGCTCTCAAGGTGATGTCCAAGAGGAACATCAGCAGACTGCCGGTGGTCGACCAGTCAGGGAACCTCGTCGGCATCGTCACCAAGAAGGACTTCCTCCGGATGGTGGAGATCGTGGAGGCACGTGCGCGTGGCACCGCCTGGGGCCAGCCCGGATGGGACCAGCAGCAACAGTGGAGGCCTCCGCCGCCTCCGCCCCAGACCTAGCCCGCGAGCTGCTTCCGCTTGAACAAGAGGACTCCGAGCACGATAGCTACGAGAGCGTATGCGGCCATCACGATCGCAGCCGTGGAAGGCGTGGGATAGAACATACTGTAGCTCAACCCCATCTGCGAGAACTCCCAATCTACCGGATACGGGTCCGCAAGGATGTAGGACATGACGTTGGCCGCGAAGGTCAACGAACCCTCCAGCTTGATGCCCGTCAGTAGTCCCACACCGTCTACTATCGGTAGTATCAGCAGGAACAGCAGGAAAGTGAACACCGTCGCACCAGTGGTTCCTTTGAACAGAGCACTGATCAGGTAGGCGATCGCCATCGCTGCCATCAGATACTCGGCTGCGAACAGGAAGGATACGACCAGGTCGTCATCGATGCTGCCCGCGCTTATCGGAGAAAGAGCTGCGATCCCGATGTAGTAGAGCCCTATGATCAGCAAGCTCGCCGTCATGCTGGCCGCGAACTTCCCGAAATACAGCACCACCCGCTTGATTGGATTGGGGAAGACCAGGTAACCGGTCCTGTTGTAGAATTCGCCAACAAGAGAATCCGCTCCGAACAAGGTCGCGCAGACTATGATCAAGTAGGGTGCGAAGTTAAGGAATATCCAAGCGAAGTTGTCAGGGGCGGTGTACCACTCGTAGTCGGCGGTTACGTCCCTACCTGAGAGATCGTCGGTGAATATTAGCGCGTAGACGCTCTCGCCCGTGTAAGTAATCTTGTAGACCACCCAGTTGGCCCCGTCAGCCGACGGGTACGGTGCTTCGTCGAGGTACAGACGGAGGGTGTCGAGGTCGATTTTGCTCTTTGCCAGTATGGCGAACGACCCGAAATCCATCGAGCCCAATCCAGCTGCGCCAGTCAGGTTCTCTGGAATCTCGACTGTGACGGAGCTGTTCGTGGCCGTCCCGCTGTAGGGATAGCCCAGGGTGGGCGGCAGGAGATACATCAGAGCGAGCATCATGACCACGACGACCAGGGATGCGAGCAGACGCTTCGAGCGAAGGTACTTCAGAAGTTCATACCTCCAGACGATCGGAATCTGACGGAGGTCGGAGGGCACATCATGGGGACTGAGGTGGGTCTCTTCGGTCATTGTCGTCACCTCGACTCCTTGACGAGATCCATGTACATCATCTCCAACGGGAGGCCCACTGGACTGAAGGTCGTCACCTTCAGACCCTTGCTCTGAATGGCCGTCAGGAGGTCGGCCCTCTCGTCCTGCTGACCCTCGAACGTGACGATGAAGGAGTGCGAGTTTACGGGGTCTATCCCCCTGACCTTCGGAAGATCTCCGATGGCACTCAGCGTCTCATTGGAGATCTCGTTGACTAGCGAGACCTCGAGCCTGACGACCTTCGTGACGGTCTTCAGGTTGTCGATTGTGTCGTATACGAGGAGCTTGCCGTGATCGATGAGGGCGGCGCTGTCGCACACTTCCTGAACCTCGCCGAGAAGGTGCGAGCTCATGAAGATCGTGTAATCCTGCTTCTTGAGCGACTTGATGATCTCCCTCACCTCGACCATGCCTCTCGGGTCGAGGCCGCTCGTCGGCTCGTCCAGTATCAGGACTTCCGGCTCGTGGAGCAGCGCCTGAGCGATCGCGAGCCTTTGCTTCATGCCCTTGGAGAACTTGCCTATCCTCGTCTTCTTCCACTCGGTCATCTTGACCTCCGAGAGGACTTCGCTGCTTCTACTGTTGATATCGTTCGAGGGCATGCCACGGAGTCGCCCGACATATGCGAGCGTCTCCCTCGGCGTGAGATATGGATAGAACTCCGGTGTCTCCACGACGGCGCCTGTGTGTGCCAGGGCCTTCTTGGGATTCGTCACGACGTCGACGCCGTTGATCAGCGCGCTGCCACGGGTGGATGTGATCAGGTTCGTCAGTATCTTGATGGTGGTGGTCTTGCCCGCACCGTTNNGACCGCTCGTGGGCTCGTCGAGGATAAGGATCTCGGGCTCGTGGAGCAGGGCCTGGGCGATGGCGAGCCTCTGCTTCATCCCCTTCGAGAACTTGCCTATGCGGGTCCCCTGCCACTCTGTCATTTTCACCTCGGCCAGGACGTCCCTGCCTCGCTTGGCGATGTCCTTCGAGCTCATCCCCCTGAGTCTGCCAAGGTAATACAGAGTCTCCATCGGCGTCAGGTACGGGTAGAACTCCGGGGTCTCGACGACGGCCCCGACATGCGCCAGGGCCTTCTTGGGGTTCGTCACGATGTCCACGCCGTTCAGGACGGCCTTCCCGCTCGTCGAGGTTATCAGGTTCGTGAGTATCTTGATCGTCGTGGTCTTCCCAGCGCCGTTTGGACCGAGGAACCCGACCGTTGAACCGCCCGGGACCTCCAGCGTCAGATCGTTCACTGCTTTGATCTCGCCGAAGTCCTTGGTGAGGTGCTCTATCTCTATCATTACTATGCCTCGCTGTTCGTCCGTCCATCGAAACGTGATATCCTATATTATAGAAAT
>DUGQ01000014.1:3133-3313 GCA_013331315.1 Thermoplasmata archaeon | reverse complement strand
GGAGACGGGTGGTGCCTTCTCCAGAGCCGACGGGAATAGTCGAGAGCGCCCCGGTGCGGAGACTCATATTCGGCGGGGAGAACCAGGCGGAGGTCGTGATCGCGTGCGGCGGAGGAGGCATACCCGTCATCAGGAAGGACGGTCTGCTTACGGGCGTCGAGGCGGTCGTGGACAAGGACC
>DUGQ01000014.1:0-2969 GCA_013331315.1 Thermoplasmata archaeon | reverse complement strand
GGAAGAGGTCGTCATAACCGCCACGGAGAAGCTCGTGGACGCCCTCGAGCAGGGCGCTGGAACACATATCTACCGGGACGATATTAGCCTCTGAAGCCATGGCGACGATCGAGGAGCAGATACGGGAGATAGAGGAGGAGCTGGCGCGGACCTCCTACAACAAGAATACGCAGCACCACATAGGCAAGCTGAAGGCCAAGGTGGCGCGCCTCAAGGACACGCTCGAGGTCCGGCGCTCCAAGGGGCCGAAGGGTCAGGGCTACTCGATCAAGAAGTCCGGGCACGCCACCGTCGCTCTGGTAGGTTTCCCGAGCGTGGGCAAGTCGACGCTTCTGAACAAGATAACGAACGCCGACAGCGAGGTCGGCGCCTACCAGTTCACCACGCTCACCGTCGTCCCGGGGGAGATGGAGCATCGGGGGGCGAAGATACAGATACTCGACCTTCCCGGGCTGATAAAGGACGCGTCCAAGGGCAAGGGCAGGGGGAGGGAGGTGCTCTCGGTCGTGCGCTCGGCCGACCTCATACTGCTCATGATCGACGTCTTCGAGACGAACATTCAGGTGCTAGTGGACGAGCTGCGCACGGCGAACCTGAGGCTGAACCAGTTCCCACCCGACATAGTCGTGTCGCGGAAGAGCAGGGGCGGGATAGGCGTGAACTACACCACGGCCGAGCCATCCCTGGACGAGGAACTCGTCAGGGACATGATGAACGAGTACGGGTACATCAATGCCGACATAGTGATACGCCAGAAGATCGACGAGGACCAGCTGATAGACCACATTGCCGGCAACAGGCTCTACATGCCCGCCATCGCGACGGTCAACAAGATAGACCTCGTGAGCGACGAGTACCTCAGACAGCTCAAGAGCAAGAAGCTCAAGGGGTGGAAGGTCGTCCCCATATCGGCGGAGAAGGAAGTCGGTCTGGCGGAGCTGAAGGACGTGATCTTCAACTCGCTGGACCTCATCAGGATCTACATGAAGCCACAGGGGAAGGAGGCGGACATGGTCGAGCCGCTCGTGATCCGGGCCGGATCGAGCATCGGCGAGGTATGTGACTCCATCCACAGGGACTTCAGGAGGAACTTCAGGTACGCCCTCATCTGGGGGAAGAGCGCCAGGTTCCCCGGCCAGATGGTCGGTCTGGAGCATGTCGTGCTGGATCAGGACGTCGTCTCGATAATCATAAGACGATGAGCGGGAAAAGCAGGGAATAATTTTTGGTGAAGGGGTTTCGAGCGGCTAGTGTCGTGCGGGAAGCTCACTCGTCCTTCTTCTTCATGAGCTTCATGAAGCCGCCGCCTTCGTGGATCTCGAGGTTCTTCTGGTTCAGGATAGCCTCGAACTCCGGCCAGTCGATCACGTCGACGCGGGGGCTGGTTCCTCTCGTGAACTCGATCTCCGTCGTGCCCCTCACCTTACCAGGTTTGAGGTTCTTCTCGGCAGCGATCTCCTTGGCCCTTTCCAATGGTATTGGACTCATCGGCACGTGCATCCCTCCTTATGTCAGTCGGGATTTTCCCGACCGTGGGACTAATACCCGTCCGACATATAAAGGCCTTTCGCTGGCCTATCACGTCTTTAAGTACTGGCCCTATGTCCGACGAATGTCTTACATGCGCGAGCGCCCACGTGCAGCATCATAGCAGAATCGAGAGGAGCAGGGTCGAGACGAACAGGGTGACCATCGCGACCGGGAACCCGATGAGCGTGAACCTCCAGAAGCCGACCTCCACCCCCATCGCCTCCGCCTTCTCGGCGACGATCACATTCGCCGCCGCCCCGAGGATGGTCGCGTTGCCCGCGAGGGTCGAGCTCGAGGCGAGCACGAGGTACAGATCTGTCTGGGTGATGGGCAACATCTCGCTCAGGAGCATGACCGACGGGACGTTGCTGACGAGGTTCGCAAGGACGGCGCTGAGGGCCGTCAACCACGCAGGCGTCGGGACAGAGCCGTCCCCGAAGCCGGGGAAGAGGCGGCTCATCTCGTCGAGCAGCCCCGAGGTCCTGACGCCCGCTATGACTACGAACAGTCCGACGAAGAACAGTATGATCGACCAGTCTACGCCTGCCAACATGTCCTTGGCCTTCACCTCTGAGACGATTGGCAGGGCGAAGACCGCCACGGTGCCAGCTACGAACGCGACGATCGCCACTGGCGTGCCGATGACGTGGCTCGCGACGAACGCCATGAACGTGACGCAGGTGATCCCCAGAAGGACGATCAGGCCGGTCCTGCGACTATCCATCCTCTCCATGGAGGCTCCGGAGTGCGAGTTGCTCCCCAGGACCTTCTTCTGGAACTCCTCCCAGCCCAGTTCGGCGATTTCCTTCCTGACCTCGCGCGAACTGCTCGTCTCGAGGTCCTTTCTGAAGAAGAGGAAGAGCATCAGTATGGCTACTCCCATGCACACCAGAGACACCGGCAGCAACCTCGCGGGGAAGTCGACGAACGATATGCCCGCCTTTGTGGCGATGTACGCGTTCTGCGGGTTTCCGACCGCCGTCGCGACGCTGCCGATGTTCGCCGCGATCGCCTCCGCGATGAGGAACGGGACGGGATTGCTCTTCAGCAGCCTGCAGGTCCGGATTATGATCGGTGTGAACAGGAGCACGACCGTGTCGTTAAGGACGAGAGCGGACAGGCCGCCAGTGACGACCATGGTGAGGGCCAGGAGTTGGAACTGGTTGCGGGAGTGCTTGATCATCCTCAGGGAGACCCATTCGAAGAAGCCGCACAGCTCGAGCCCGGCGGCCAGGAGCATCATCCCGACCAACAGGAGGACGATGTCCACGCTGATCGCGTCTATCGCCTCCTGTGGGGACACGACGCCGAAGACCAGCATCAAACCGGCACCTAGGAGGGCCGCCGCAGGCCTGTCTATGCGTATGTGGGGAAACCTGCGGATGGATATCAGCGCGTAGGTGACGAGGAATACGGCCGCCCCGACCCAGAGTGCATCC
>DUGQ01000143.1 GCA_013331315.1 Thermoplasmata archaeon | reverse complement strand
GGTCTGGAGCTCCTGGTCCTTCTTCCGAACCTCGGCCTCCTGAGCTTTGAGCTTGTTGACTGCACCTTCGATTATCTGGGAGATTGTCGATTCGTCCGTCATGCTGCATCACTTCGGTTGTGCTGGGTTTCGCGCGTGGCCAACCTCCAGGGATGGCCAGTGTGTTGGGCGGTCGCGACGCTCGCCCGGGCGACCGCATCGAACCCCTCAGCGACGCGTCACGTGCTGAGGAGTGGCCCGAGGACGGTCATGCCGCTCTTGCCGACCTCGATCGCGTGGCGCTCCATGCTGTGCTCCGCTGCCCTCATCTTCTCGACCTGGAGGAACCTTACCAGCTTCCCGCGGGGCCTGTCCAGGCCGAGCATCAGGATGCCGTCTGCCAGGAAGCCCTCGTTTCCCAGAAGCTGGGACTCTCCGTCGAGGGAGCGCTCCATTATTATGAACGAGTACAGGTTGTTGTCCCGGAGCATCTTGAAGAAGTAGAACATCTTCTTGCGCATGTTCTTCTCGTTCTCCATGAGCGAGTACAACGCCCCCAGTGAGTCGAGCACGAACACCGAGAACTTATCGCCGTGGGTCCGCTTGAACCGCTGTATCATCTTCTCGATGAACAGCACGTAGTCGGTCTGGGCCTCGTCGCCGATGACCTCGTCGATCTGGTCGAGCTCCCTCAGGTCAGTCATGTCGGATATCTGCAGCTTCGCGGACATCTTGACGCCCATGCTCTCCATGTTCGTCATGTGGCTGTCTGCGGACTCCTCCAGGGTCGCATAGAGCCCGAACTCGTTCTTGTCCCTGAGGTAGGTCGACATCACCGAGTAGCAGAAGCTAGTCTTCATCGAGCCAGGGGGACCCGTGACCAGCATGATCTTGGGACGCTCGATGTCGTTCTTGAAGACCTTCTCGAGTCCCGGGATCGAATCCTTGAACAAACCTAGACCTCCTTCTCTTCGAGGATCTCTGTGAAACCCGCTCAGCGTTTTCAAAGGAATGTTGGTTAATTAAAACTTTGCGGGTCATTATCACTCTTGAGAGGGATGGCCAGCGGCGTCATCCGTCCTCCGAGCCATCATCGTCCTCGATGTCGGCCTCGCCCTCGTCGACCGTCTCGTCGTCGTCCAAGAGGTCGCCGTTCTCCACCGGGGCCTTCGTGATGGTCTTCCCTGACTCGACCATGCGCTCCTCGTCGAGCACACCGACCAGGCGGGCGACCGCGGTGACCGTGTCACCCTCCTTAAGGCGCATCAGCCGCACGCCGAGGGTGGCCCTTCCCTGGAGGCGGATGTCGCGCACGGGTATCCGGATGATCATCCCGTTGACGCTGGTGAATATCAGCTGGCCGTCGTCGGCGGCCGCGAGGACCGACAGCACGTTGCCGTTCCTGCCGCCAGTCTTGATGGTTATGACGCCTTTGCCACCGCGCTTCGTCTTCCTGTAGCCGGACACGAGCGAACGCTTGCCGAACCCACGCTCGGTGACCGTGAGCAGATGGTCGGCCTCGTCCACCACGGCCATGCTGACGACCTCGTCGCCCTTCCGCAGGGTCAGTCCCTTGACGCCGTACGTCGCGCGACCAGTCGGACGGACGCCCCCCTCGCCGAACCGGCCAGCGTAGCCGAGCTTCGTCGCGAGCACGACCTCCTTCGAGCCGTCGGTTATCGCGACGCCCACGAGCTCGTCCCCCTGGTCAAGGCGGGTCGCGATTATGCCTGACTGCCTCACGTGCGAGTACGCCATGAGGCGCGTCTTCTTGATGACCCCCTTCTTGGTGGCGAACACGAGGTACCTGTCCTCGTCGAAGGTGGAGATCGGTATCTTGCCCATGACGTACTCCCCGTCCTGGAGTCGGTCTATGAGGTTCACTATCGGTTTGCCCTTGGAGTGCCTCCCGCCGACCGGTATCCTGTACGCCTTGAGCCAGTATCCCATGCCCCGGTTCGTGAAGAACATGACGTAGTCGTGCGACGACGTGACGAACATGTCGACGACGTGGTCCTCCTCCTTGGTACCCATGCCGACGAGCCCCACGCCACCGCGTCTCTGGGAGACGTACGTGTCCAGGGATATCCTCTTGATGTAACCCGTCCTGCTGATGGTGACGAGGACGTCCTCGACGGGTATCAGGTCCTCGTAGTCCAGGTCGGCCCCGTGGGTCTCGATATCGGTCCTGCGGGAGTCGCCGTACTTGTCCTTCAGCGAGATGGCCTCGTCCTTGATTATGCCGAGTATCTTCTTCTCGTCCCTCAGGATGGTCTTGTACTCCTCCACCAGCTTCTTCGTCCTCTCGAAGTCGTCCTTGACCGCCTGCATCTCCATCCCGGTCAGACGCTGCAGCTGCATCTCCAGGATGGCCTTCGTCTGCAGCTCGGTCAACAGGTACTTCTTCATGAGGGAGGTCCTCGCCTCGTCCCTCGTCTTCGACTTGCGTATGATCTTGATGACCTCGTCCAGATGGTCGAGCGCGATCATCAGGCCCGCCAGTATGTGGGCCTTCTTCTCGGCCTCTCTGAGGCGGTACTGTATCCGCCTCTTGACGACGTCGAACCTGTGCTCGATGTGGTACTCGAGCATCTCCTTGAGCGAGAGCACGCGCGGCTGGTTGTTGACCAGCGCGAGGTTGTTTATCCCGAAGGTGGTCTGAAGCTGGGAGTGGGCGAAGAGCTGGTTGAGCACGACCTCCTCCATCGCGTCGCGCTTGAGGTCGATGACGATACGCATGCCCTCGCGGTCCGACTCGTCCCTTAGGTCGGATATGCCCTCGATGCGCTTCGTCTTGACCAGCTCGGCGATCTCCTCCATGAGGGAGGACTTGTTGACCATGTACGGTATCTCGGTCACGATCAATGACGCCCTGCCAGTGTCCTCGTCGCGCTCTATGGTCGTGCGGGCCCTGACGCGTATGCGTCCCCTGCCGGACGAGTACGCCTCGATGATGCCCGCCGCGCCGTAGATGACGCCGCCCGTCGGGAAGTCCGGGCCCTTGACCAGGTCCATGAGCTCCCTAAGCTCGGGGTCGCGTCCCTCGATGTGCGTGTCGATCATCAGCACTATGGCGTCCACTATCTCGGACAGGTTGTGGGGCGGTACGTTCGTGGCCATGCCGACGGCGATGCCCGACGAGCCGTTTATCAGAAGGTTCGGGAGCCTGGACGGCAGCACCACTGGCTCCTTGAGGGACCCGTCGAAGTTGTCGACGAAGTCCACCGTCTCCTCGTCGACGTCCTCGAGCATCTCTGACGCGATGGGCGCGAGCCGGCACTCGGTGTACCTCATGGCGGCCGCGGAGTCGCCGTCGACGCTGCCGAAGTT
>DUGQ01000016.1 GCA_013331315.1 Thermoplasmata archaeon | reverse complement strand
CTTGGAGTTCTCTTCGGGTGTCTCAGGCGAACTCATGGTTTCCCTCCTTGCTCGGCCAGTCGTGTTCAGTCCAGCCCGAGTGGCCCCGCCTTCCAAGCCCCACAATCTGGCGCTCACACTCGGTTCTGGCAGTCCTGGCGAGGTTGGTGTAATAAAGGGGTACTTAATATAGGTTTCGTTGGCCATCTTTCGAAAAACGCTGCATCATTGGCGATAATCGTTAACATCAGGCATAATGAACACTAGTTTGTCTTGCGGATAACCGCCACGAAATTCGAAATTCGTATAATCGGAGTTTCTCGTTACCGTCGTCATCCGCCCCCTCAGGAACGAGAACGGTAAATGCCGGTTTCCTCGCCCTTGCCCGTGCCGCTAATCCGCCTCCAGCCGACCGCCGCCAGCGGGTCGGGAGTTGATGTTTGTTAAGCCCTTCCTCCGCCGCGGTATCTGAACGAGATGTAGCAGCTGCCCTCGCGTGAGACCATGCAGGGGCCCACCGGCGCGTCGGGCGTGCATCGCTTCCCGAACAGCGGACATTCCTCGCTCGTCAGTATTCCCCGCAGCATCTCGCCGCATCTGCAGCCCTCAGGCTCCTCGTACTCCTGATCGCGTATAGGTCTCAGCAAGTCCTCGAACTTCCTGGACGCATCGTGGTTCGCCAAGGAGTCCCTCAACGCCATGCCGCTCTTGGCGATAACTGGGAAACCTCTCCAGCGGACGTCCGTTGGGACGAAGCACTTCTCCATCGCCCTCACGGCGGTAGGATTGCCGTCGGGTCTGACCACGCGGGAGTACTCGTTCTCCACCTCCGCCCTTCCCTCCGCCTTCTGCCTGGCCAGCATGTAGACCCCCATCATGAGGTCGAGCGGCTCGAACCCGGCGACGACCTGTGGGATGCCGTGTTCCTCTGAGAGGAACTGGTACGGTTTCGTGCCGATGATAGTGCTGACGTGCCCGGGCTGGATCATGCCGTCGAGCCTTATCTCCCCCAGAGACGCGATCGCTCTCAGAGCGGGCGGCACGACCCTGTGGAAGCTGAGGACCGAGAAGTTCTCCGGGGGTTCCGCGAGAAGCGCAGCCGCGGTCGTCGGGGCCGTGGTCTCGAAACCTATTCCGACGAAGACCACTTCACCGTCGGTCTTCCTGGCGATGTCGACCGCGTCGTCAATCCCGAGAACGACCCGCACGTCGCCCCCTTCCGACTTGACCGCGTTGAGCGTCCTGGTCACCCCTGGCACCCTCATCAGGTCTCCGAAGGCAGTCACCGTTACCCCTTTGCGGGCGAGTTCCAACGCGAGCTCGACCTCCTCCGGGGTTGTGACGCAGACGGGGCATCCAGGACCCTGTCTGATATCGACCCCGACCCTGCGGAACTCGCTGTCGAGGCCGAATCTTATGAGCGTGTCCTGATGGGTCCCGCATACGTGCATCAGCGTGATGTCAAGGTCCATGCGTTCGAGTTCGGAAATGAGCTTGAGCGAGACCTCCTTGTCCCTCAGCCTAAACATCAGGAACCACCATCCTGATGTCGCGTATCACGCATTCCCTGCCGGACACGATCGTCGCCCCTCCTCCGCATGTGGGGCATTCGAGGATCGGGGCGGCCCTGTGAGGCGCGTCTTCTGGCAGGGCGATGCCGCCTCTGAACCCGCAGGAGCATTCTATCTCGCCCGCCTTCTTCCTCATCTCGAGAACCGCGTTCTCCATGATGGTCCCTTTCGAGAGCACCTCGAAGGCGAACTTCATCTGCTGCTCCCCGAGCATCGTGAACTCCCCAAGCTCGATGGTGACCCCCTCGACCTTGGTCGCCCCTCTCTTGACCGCCTCCTCCGTGATGGCGTCAACAATCTGGCTCATAACAGAGAACTCGTGCATGGCCTATGCCCCGAAGTCTTCCTGGGAGAGCAGCTCCCTGAACAGTTGGAGCGTCTTCTCGGCCTCTTCCCTGTCGAGCACTTCAATCGCATATCCGGCGTGAACGATTACGAAGTCACCCACCTTCGCGTCGACCAGGGACAGGTTCACTGATCTCATCACTCCGCCGAAGTCGACCTTCGCGTTCGCTCCATCTATGGATTTGACCTCGGCCGGGACAGCAAGGCACATCAGTCCGGCAGTATGGACGGTTCATTGATAAATGTTTAGCCGAGCAGGGTGCCAACCACCGCGTTCTGGCCAACCGATACGCCGCCGTCCCCGTTCGGAACCCTCTCATGGGTCACGAACTCGAGTCCACGCGCACGGACCACTTCCTCCGCCCAGGACGATATCGGGTTGCTGTACGAGACCCCTCCTGTGAGCCCGACCTTCTCACACCCTTTGTCGTCAGCCGTGTCGCACGCCCGCCCGACAAGCGCCTTCACCAAGGCGTTCACCGCGGAAGCGGCGGCGTCAGCCCTGTCGGGCTCGGACTTGAGCTTCATGGAGAGGAGCCTCTCGAACAGAGGCATCGTCTTCGCGAACTCGACTCCCCCCCTCCGGCCGAACTCCACATCGAACTCGAGCTTCGTGTCGCCGGCTTCCAGCAACCGCTCGAGCTTGATTGCTGGCTCCCCCTCGTAGGTCCTCTTGCAGCAGACGTTGGTTATGCAGGAGACCGCGTCCAGGAACCTGCCCATGCTGGATGCCGTGACGCTGTTCCTCATCATCTTCGAGAACAACTCGGCCTCACGCTCATCGGCGTAGGTGGTCTCCAGGCCAAGGCCCAGCTGTATGGCTGTCACGACCCGCTTCGGGTCAAGGACCGCTCGGTCCCCTCCAAGGAGCGGGATCCCTTCCAGTGTGCAGGTCCTCTCGTACCCCGAGAAGTCCGCGACCAGGGTCTCCCCTCCCCACGACGTGCCGTCGTCCCCGTATCCTGTCCCGTCCCAGGTCAGGAAAACCATCCTGTCGTCGATCCGCCTGTCTATCATGAGGGAGGCGGCGTGCGCGTGGTAGTGCTGCACTTCCATCGTAGGGCAGGCGTACTCCTTCGCCAACCTTCTCGCCATTATCTTCGTCGAGTACTTGGGATGCTTGTCCATGGCGATAGCGTCGAACTCATCGGTACCCAGCAACCGTGCCAGGTGGTGTATCGCCTCCCCTAGATACTGCAGGGTGGGATGCTGCTGCGACTCGCCGATGTACTGAGTGAGGAAGATCTCTCGGTTCCTCGTGATCGACCCGGTCACGTCCCATTGCGCGCCGACACCGATGACCGAGCGGTGATGGTTCGCCTCGAGAGGAACCGGCACGAACCCTCTGGACTTCCTGGTGAATGACAGTCTGCCGCCACGCGTCTTCACGACACTGTCATCGCAACGGTGTATGATTCTGCGATTGTGCAGCAGGTATAAGTCGAGCTTGAGATCGAACGCCTTCTCGTTCTCGATGACCATGGGCTCCCCGGGCGGGTTTGCCGAGGTCATGATGACGCCGTCCCCCTTCAGATGCGTGAACAGCAGCAGGTGAGCGGCTGAGTACGGAAGCATCACGCCGATGTTGCCGAGGCCCGGGGAGACCTTCCCGAAGGCCTCGAACCCCTTCTCGGTCTTGTTCAGAAGGACGATTGGCCTCTGCGGACTAGTGAGGATATCCTCACTAGTCGAATCGATGACGGCGTACTCCTTCGCGACGTCGATGCTCCTCATCATGACCGCGTACGGTTTGTCCCCTCTTCTGTAGAGCCTGCGCAGCCGGTCGGCGTTGGCGAAGGAGCAGACTATGTGCATGCCCCCCCAACCTTTCAGCACCCCAACTCCGCCCGAGCCGATTCTCTTAGCGAACTCCTCGAAAGGGTCACCCGGTATCGCCAGCCCCTTCCCGTCATAGAGGGTATAGGTCGGTCCGCACTGAGGACACGAAATGGTCTGGGCGTGAAAGCGGCGATCTTCGGGTGAGGAGTACTCGTCGGCGCAGGAGGGACACATCGGGAAATCGGACATGCTCGTCCTCCCGCGGTCGAAAGGTACGTCCGTTATGACAGTGAACCTCGCGCCACATTCCGTGCAGTTTGTGAACGGGAACAGATGCCTCTTGTCCTGCGCGCTCCGGAAGTCTGTGACGCATGCGTTGCACAGGGCGGTGTCCGTTGGGATGAGCGAGACCCTCCTGCCCTCTCTGCTCTCGACTATGGAGAATCCGTCGTAGCTCTCGTTCGTATCCTCGATCTCCACCCGGTCGATTCTCGCCAGCGCTGGGAGCGCCTCTCTGAGGCGCTCGACGAACTCCTCGGGGGCGCGGTCGACGTGGACCTCGACATTCGAGCCGTTGTTCAGGACGTATCCCTCGAGCCCCATCTGCGTTGCCACTCGGTACACCGTGGGTCGAAAACCGACGCCTTGGACGATCCCGAATATCGATATCTTCATCTGCGCTCCTCTTACAGCCCCATCGCTTCCGCCAGCTCGTCCAGCCCCGTCCCGTGGCGCGCGTCCATCATCACTATCTTCGCCTTTGGGTTGGCTTTCTTCGCATCCTGCGCCACAGAGGTGGGGTCGACCTCCATTGCCTGCGCCAGGTCTACCTTGTTGATGACGATTATGTCTGAGAACGCGAAGATCGCGGGGTGTTTCCTGACCATGTCGTCGCCTTCGGTGACGCTGATCACCACGACCCTCGCGTGGGAGCCCAGAGGGAAGTCCACAGGGCATACCAGGTTGCCGACATTCTCCACGAAGATGTAATCGAGGTCATCGAGGGGAAGATGCTCGAGGGCGTGGTCGACCAGGTGCGCGTCTAGGTGACACTCCTTGCCCGTGCTGATGTTCTCGGCCGAAACGCCATGGGAGACGAACCTCTTGTAGTCGTCATCGCCAGCGACGTCTCCAGCTATGGCGGCGCATCTCTTCCCGCCATTCTTCAGCCTGTCGATGAGCCTCTCGATTATGAGCGTCTTGCCTGAGCCAATCGCTCCCAGGAAATCGAAGGCGCGTATCCCGTGCTCGTCCAAGAGCGCACGGTTCTCGTCGGCTAGCTTCTTGTTGGCCGACAGGATGTCCTTCTCCATGTCGACGGTGACGACCTTATGCATGGTCGAGAATCCGGCCTGGCCGATTAATACTTTGTCCATGACTCATAGCCCCCAATCGCCATGATAGAGAGTCGTACGCGCGTCATCTCGTGGCTTAGGCTAAGGGTTCATATCGCTCCTCTACCTTCGCGGGGCCATGTCTCGGCAGCGACGGGGCGATTGGACCAGGGACGAGCTGGCTAGCGAGTTCAAGGACATGGTCGGAAGGACCGTCCCGGTGGAGATACGGTTCGAAGCCAGACAGAAGATACTCTGCTTTGACGAGGTCGAGCGTATACTCTGCTGCTCACGAAGGATCGTGGTCGATGAGTGCGAGTGCAGAGCGAAGATGGGACGTTGCGACCGCCCCGTCGATGTGTGCCTCTTCCTGGACGAGGGAGCCGACAAGCAGATCGAGACTGGCACCGGGAAGGAGATCCCTCTCGGGCAGGCACTCGCCATCCTGCGGAAGACACACGAGCTGGGACTCGTCCATGTAGCACTCGTCGAGAACGGCACTGACCCGATGAAGTACATCTGCAGCTGCTGTGCCTGCTGCTGCCAGGCCATTGCCGCCATGCAGAGGTTCGGGTATCACGATTCGCTAGTGTACTCAAATATGATAGCTTCGCTCTCGCATGAGCTATGCGACAGCTGCGGCATCTGCGAAGAAAGGTGCAACTTCGGTGCACTGACACTGGAGGATGGCAAGATGAGCTTCGACGAACCGAGGTGTTTCGGATGTGGAGTCTGCACTTCATCCTGTCCAATCGGTGCGCTGACCCTGAAACCTCGCGGGACTTTGGTATAGTGCTAGGGCAGTTCACTCTGTGATCCTGAGCGCGCTTCGGTCTCGATCTCCTTCAGGCGCTTCTTGACCCCCACGTAAGTAGCGAAAGTGAACACTGCCCCCACGGTCCCTCCGAACACTCCGAGCGCTAGCAGCATCTTCCCTATGGTATCTGACATCCAGTCGACACTCCAAGAGAGGTAGCTGGGAAGCGCGTCCCCGACATACGAGAAGTCGAACGGGAAGACGGCTAGGAGCACTGCGTGAGCAACGACGAAGAACAACAGGCTCGCCATGTCCAGTGGCCTTATGACGTTCTTTCTACGGACAATGATTCGCAATACGACAAGTGCGACGGCGAAACCACCTGCTCCGAACAGCAGGAACTTCTCGAACGCTCCAAATGCGTCCGTATAGAACCCCGTGTCTCTGAGTTCGTGCACAACGAAGAACGCAAGCACCGATGACAGAACGAAGAAGGCCACAATCTCTCCGACCAGAGATCCCCCCCTGATCCTGTCGGCCTTCAGCTCCTTCTCTATCATATCGCGGTACCAGTCGGTCTTCTTGGGCCGCTCCGTCTCAGGCTCGGGTTCGACCGGACGCGCCGGTTCCTCAACGGCACCCTGCTCCTCGGACGGTATCTGAGTTTCCAAGGCAAATCCCCGTTTGAAGACAGGTCAACGACTATTTGTGATTTCCCCTCACTGCCCGTGCTGCCTTATCAGTCTGGATTCTTCAGAGATCGAGGAACTTCTGCACCTCCAGTGTCCTGCCTTCCGGGTCCTTCAAGAAGAAGTGGTAGATCTTGTACTTCGGGTTCTCGACGGGAGCCCCTTCGGCGAGGTCTGCGAGTTCCTCATAACGCCTGTCGACCTCCTCGCGGGTGTCGTACCAGAAAGTGATGATGCCTCGAGTGTCCACGTCCTTTCGTCGACAGAACCCCAGGTATAGATTCTGGAATCGGAGTATCGTGCAATCCTCCTGCTCGAGCCACACTTCCATGCCCATCCTGGACTTGTAGAACTCGACGGTCTCCTCCAGTCTTGCAGTCCCGAGGAAGATCATTCCAGGCATAGATGTCTAGATCGGGCTACGATGTAGATAACGGTGCCTCATTGAATGTGGAAGCTGAAAAAGGCGTTTATAACATAACACTATTCCGCGGGTGATCACATGGAAACGTGGCCGGTAGTCGCCCTCATGATTCTGGTGGGCTTCGTCTTGGTGGGAGTCTTGGTAGCCCTCGTCGTCTACAGGAAGAGGCGTGGCGAGGAGGAGGTCGAGGTAGACTACAGAGCCTTCTTCGTGATGGGGATATGCTTACTTGCCATGGGGATCTTGTTCTCGTTACTCTTCAACCCCGGTCTCCTCGGAATCGTGGGGTTGGGCGCTTTCTACATAGTCCTCAGT
>DUGQ01000038.1:6442-6828 GCA_013331315.1 Thermoplasmata archaeon | reverse complement strand
CGCCGATCTTGACCTCCTCCACCTCGGCGGCCTTCCCGAGCTCCTTCGGGCTGAGGTCGTCCAGGTTCGTCACTATCTTCCCGCCGGTCGCCTTCGCGAGCTTCTCCATGTCCGAACGCTTCACGCGGCGGACCGCGTATACGCCTTCCTTGGCCAGGTAGTGTTGCGCGAGGTCGTCTATTCCCTTCTCGCACATCACGACGGTCGCCCCGGTGTCCTTCACTTTCGAGACCATGCCGCGAAGAGTGCTCTCCTCCTCGTCGAGGAACTTCTGCATCTGCATCGGGTCGCGGATCTGGATCTTCGCCTCGACCTCCGTCTTCTTGATCTCGAGGGCGGAGTCTATCAGCGCGATCTTGGCCTCCTTCACGGACTTCGGCATCCTC